>DASTKD010000210.1:0-7308 GCA_035716135.1 Ktedonobacteraceae bacterium | reverse complement strand
GTTCGCCTCTACTAACACCGGCCTCTCTTGCATAACCGCGTCTTAGTAGAGGCGACCCTCGCGGTCGCCTTCTCCTTTCCCCATCTCCACTCTTCCTGGCAACCATTCACAAGCCTCGCCTAGTGAACATTTCCACTCAAGATCGGAAATTCCCTGTCATCCTGAGCGAAGCGAAGGATCTGCGTCGGCCTGCCCACAGATCCTTCGCTTCGCTCAGGATGACATTCCCGGATTTGGTCGTTACTATTCATCAGGAATGAAGTTATTTGACATTCTCTCTCTGTCAGGGCTATCATACCAGGATGAAACAATATGCGCTCGCATGATAAGAGGAGTATCCATGTCAGAAACTAATGGTATGGTTTTTCATACACACCGTCTTCCCAATGGTCTGCAAATTCTCGGCCAGCCGATGCCGGATTACGAATCGGTTGCGCTTTCTTTTTATGTCTGCACCGGTTCGCGCGATGAGCCGGACCAGTCAATCGCGGGTGTCTCGCATTTTCTGGAACACATGGTGTTCAAAGGCACAAAAACGCTGGACTGGCAGCAGATCACGCTGGAATTTAACAAGATTGGCGCGGAGATCAACGCTGGCACCTCGCACGAATCCACCGTCTATTTCGCGCGCGTGCTGGGCGAATATATGGAACGCGCCTTTGATCTGCTCAGCGACATGATGTACCCACGTCTATCCGAAAGCGATTTCACGACGGAGAAAGAAGTCATCGTCAATGAAATCGCGCGTTCGCAAGATCAGCCCTACAGCCGGGCGTTCCGGCGTATGGTGCAAACGTATTTTGGCGAACACCCGCTGGGACATGATGTGCTTGGCACGCCTGAAAGCATTCGCAACATGCGTATCGAGCAGATGCGCGACTACTGGAATCGCCGCTATGCCGCCAATAATATGATGCTGGCCGTCGCGGGCAAGTTTGATTGGGATGAGCTTGTGCGACTGGCGGAAAAACGCTGCGCGAACTGGCGTACTGGTGATGCCGGGCGCGATGTCAGTCACTACGAACCGGAACACTCACATAATGAGATTATCATCGATAAAAACCTGAAACAGCAGATTATGCTGCTTGCCATGCCTGCCATCGATGAAAAAGACCCCGATCGTTACGCTGCCGAACTGGGCGCGAGCATTTTGGGCGATGGCGATGGCTCGCGTCTCTACTGGAACCTCTACCAGAAAGGACTGGCCGAATCGGCCAGCGCCTTCCTCTGGACAATGGATGGGACCGGCATTCTGGTGCTGGAGGCCAATTCGACGCCGGAGAAGGCCCCGCAGGTCATGAAGATGCTGCGTGAAGAACTCGACAGCCTGCTGGCGGATGGCATCTACGAAGATGAATTGCGCCGCGCCAAAGACAAGCTGATTAGCCACATGGTGTTGAGCAGCGAATCCGTCTTTGCCCGGATGCGCTCGCTCTCCAGCGACTGGGTCGTCGAAGGTCGCCTGGTCAGCATCGATGAAGAGGTCGAGCGCGTCGAAAAAGTGACCACCGAAGATGTAATGCGTGTCCTGCGCCGCCTCCCCCTGCGCGAAAAGCAGGTGTTGACGACGCTGGGACCCTTGAGCGAAGCCGAGTTGCTAAGCGCATAGAAGTCAGGCACGGGTGGCGGAGCGATTGTCCGGGTCTGACATTCGCTTCCACCATCCGTGCCACGCCAGCCACGAGTGTTATTGTGCGGACTTGTAATGTACGCGCATCACCCCGGAGTTGTACGTCTTGACGCTCACCAGCTTCAAGTCAACCCGGTTTGTAAACACCCGCGCGCCTTGCCCTATAGAAACGGGATGGACCAGCAGATTGTACTCATCAATTAAGCCGAGCCGCACAAAAGTCTGAGCAGTACGAACACCGCCAATGAGCGCGAAGTCGGGGCCTTCTTGCTGTTTGAGTCGTGTGACGGCTTCAACAAGATCAGCATCACTCTTCGCTACTAGCAGCTCTGCATTCTTCCCCTCAAGTTTTTCTTCAGTCCTCGAGATGACGATTCTGCGGCTGTCGTTCACCGCGCGCGCAACGGCGCGCTCGCTCTCTGAAGACGAAGGGTTGTTCTCCACATTGAACCAGTAAGGGACCATCCCGGCATAAAACGGGTACCCAACGAAAGCCGCACTGGCTGATCCGCGCATTCCAGCTATGGTATCATCGATTAGTTCCTGGTCGGGTATGGATGGCGTCTGTCCCATCCAGTCCAGATTGAAGAAGCCATCAAATGTCATGTTCATACTGAGGGTGATTTTTCTCATAGTAGAGTACTCCTTTACTTTAGTTCTCTCCAAGAGAGAAGATTTTGTCTGTCTGTGGCAAGTGAATACACTCTATCAGATGCCAATCAGAAAAACTTCTCCTATCGTACTCTTTCCAATCCAAAACTATGGGAGTGACGCTCTTATGCGGGTGATGGCGCTGGTTGTGCCAGTTCCTTATTTTTGAGCATGGCAAGGGTGGCAGGGATGGCTCCAATGATCCAGAGAGCGCAGACCGGGTATTTGAGTACGTTCTGCGCGGCGAGATTATGCACAAGAATGATGGGGATGGTAAGCGGACTGGTGAGGGCAAAGGCCCAGGCGGCCCAGGCCGGGATGATGTGTAGACGACCAGGCATGAATCCGATGAATACGGCGCTGAGCAGGTGGCCGATGATGTAGATGAGCAGGAAGATCGTCATGACAACGTCGCCGTTGAAGTGCATCCAGAGCGCGGTAAGCTGCGGAGTCCTGCCGATCTGGTTGATGTCGTAGGCCAGGGCGTCGATGCCCATGAGCGCGGCCCAGGGTATCCAGCCAACCAGAGAGAGCGCCGCCGAGGTGGTGGCGAGCCAGGGGGCGCGCCGCATACCGAGCAGCGACATACCCAGGTAGCCCAGAGGCAGGAAGAAGGAGGCCGCGATGGCACCGATGAAGTGCAGGGTATTGCCGGTCGAACCAGCCATCGCGCTGACCATCAGAGGCGTGAAAGGCGCGCGCTGATTGCCCTGCCAGGAGACGAGGTAGAGCGTGATGCTCAGCGGCGCGAGAATGATGCAGGCCGCAAGAAGCGCACGCTGGAATTTGATAGCGCTGGATATTACCGCCTGTTCTGGATGAGATACAGGTTGTTTCATCTTGTTGTTCCTTTTCTATATTCTCTATCTTGTCAGGCAAGAGCAAAACGGAGGGAAGTATATCCCTCCTTTCACTGGGAGGTTTTTTAAGAAAGGGACCAGCAAGCTGTCATCCTGAGCGCAGCGAAGGATCTCGGTCCTCGGCGAGAGATCCTTCGCTGCGCTCAGGATGACATGGAGGAACATACCCCCCTTTTATTTTATAAATCTCCTTACAAATTTATCAGGCGTGATCCAACCGTCTCAACTCGACCTGCCCTTTGCGCACACGAACAGCGAAGGTTGGCGCGGCATAGGTGGCCGGGCCATTCATGACGGCACCGTCGGTCATGCGGAACCTGGAGCCATGCCAGGGGCAGGTCACGACTCCGTCCTGGCAGGTGCCTTCGTCGAGGGGGCCGGCCAGGTGCGTGCAGGTTGCGCCGATGGCGTAGATGGCGTTGCCCTGCTTGAGCAGAACCGCCGGAATGCCTGCCGCGTCAACGCGCGTCAGTTTGCCCTCAACCAGGTCTTGCGCGGCCATTACTGCCACGAAATCGTTTGAGCCGCCTTCCCAGGCGACATGGTTGACGCCGATGCCTTTGGCAAAGGCTAGCTCGCCTCCCAGGTACGCGGCGAACAGCGAAACGGCGTATCCTGCCGTTGAAAGACAGACACCCGCGCGGCGCTTGCCCGTCAGGCGTAAGACGAGCGAGCCGATATTGGCAAGCAGGGCGCTGCTGTTGAGCAGGCCATGCATGATGCCCACGCGCCGGTCTGTCCCGTCCAGGTCGCTCCAATCGGTGAGACCCGTTACCGCTGCTCCAGCCGCGCCCGCGATGCCCAGTATGAGCGAAATATCCGAGCCTTGCGCTACTCCCTTGTCCTCGTTGGTGAGCCAGGCCATATCTAATACCATTGTGCTGCTCCACGCGCCAATCGGTATATCGGTGAGGGCGGGATGCAATGCGTGTCCCAGCCAGACGCCATTCAGCGCATCCTTGATTTTGCGGTTTGGCTCCCCCGGCTGCCCGTAGAGTTTCAATAGCCAGTTTTGCAGGGGCGCGGCCAGTTTATCAAGCCATGTCTGGCTCTCCACGAACTGGCCGATGAAATGGCGAAGCGGTGGATTTTGAGGTGGTGTTTCTGTCCAATCCTGCTGAATGGCGGGCATTACTTCCGATGACATTCGTTTTTCCCTTTCTGAATGGCGCTGCATCGCTGCATTGCCAGCTACTACACAATAAGCCAGCAGTAATCGCGTGGCGGGTTGATGCCCAGGATCGAGAATGGCACGTCTGACCGGCGTTCTCGCTCAATGAAGCGCTCGACCTCTGGATTATGCGCGTAAAAGTGACGGGCGCAGCGTAAGGCGCTGCGCAGCGAGCGAAAATGCACGTACATCTCCTGCTCCGTCTGCATAGTAACATAGTTGAAGCCGTGTCGTGCCAGCCAGTCATAATCCTGCGCGCGCGGCCAGATAATCACCACCTTCCCCCCGTTTCGCGTGACCCTGCGAAGTTCCGCCAGGCCAGCTTCACCGCCTTGAATAGGATCGGAGGTAAACGCGGAACAGGAAATCGTCAGGTCAACGCTCTTACCCGGTAGAGGGATGGCATCAAAGCGTCCCCGGTAGAGGACAATGCGGTCGTGAGTCGCGCCCAGTTTTTTCCGAAAGATGCGTAACAACCCTGGCGACGGTTCGACGGCGTAGACTTTTCCCGCGCCATGCTTCACGCATTCTAAAGAAGCGCGCCCGCAGCCAGCGCCCACGTCAAGCACCACATTGCCGCGTATATCCGGCTCGAGTTGCTGGAAAATGCCAGGATGCAGCCATTCGCCCCCGGTCAACTCTTCGTAAAGTTCGGGCGTTTTCCAATAGGTCAGTTCCCAGAAAAGCCGGTCAAGCACTGTACGCCGCGCCGCGTCTACTCGCTCAGGCGGGATGTCTCGCCGCAATTCGTCGAGGAAAGCCGCGCGTTTGCTGGCGGAAACATTGCGTTCGATGCGTCGTATCACCCGCCTGGATATACCATGCAGGCTATGCGCCAGATCCTCTACTGACAGGCCGAAGCCTTCGTGATAGAGCAAGCTCTGCAATGTCGCGTCGTCGAAAACCAGCAGGTCTTCCATGTGAAAGGGATTCCCGAACAGCGCGGCCCCGTCAACGCTTTGCGACGAATAGGAGGGCCACTGGCATCTAGCCAGCCGCGCGCAACACGAACCAACCTTTGCCTGACCAGGAAAGGAACCGATTGCTGTTTCTGGTTGTTGGACATGAGAAGGCTGCGTATCCATTTGAGATAAGAGATGCTAAGCTCAACAAATGCAGAAAAACACTATGCTGCTCTTTGATATTACCAGTTCTCTTCATATACAGGCAAGTAAACAATTAGAATCTGCGATTTAGCCGCGCAGAAGCGTTCTTTCAGGCAGACGGAAATATCTGTCAAAGAAGGAGGTCATCGTGCGCAAAAAAGTAGGCGTAATTGTAGGTCTCTTGATTATTTTAGTAGTGAGTGGATTGATTATCCCCACCCGTTTCTTCCATTCCGCGCACGCGGAAGCGCAATCACAGCCGATGGATGTCGGCAGTCTTCCCTCTCTCGTAAGTTTAAGCCAGTTGCTCGGTAGCGATACCGCCAATCGTACCCTGCAAATGAGCGTTGGTCTGGCGTTACGCAATCAAGATCAACTGAGCGCGTTGCTCCAGGGCCTGTATGATCGCTCTTCATCCAACTATCACCAGTATCTGACGCCCGACCAGTTTGCTCAGCGCTTTGGCCCGGCAGCCGGGCAGCGACAGCAAGTAATCGATTATTTAACCGGGCAAGGATTTACGGTGACACAGACGTACCCGACGCTGATCGATTTCAGCGGGTCTGAGTCGCTGGCGGAACATGTCTTTGGCGTCTCAATCAACGATTACACAGCTCCTGACGGGCGTTCATTCTTTTCTAATGCCACAGCACCCACGTTGCCAGCGTATATCGCGCAGAGCATCGTTTCGATCAGTGGATTGGACAACGCCAACCAGTTTTCTCATCCTCCCATCCCATCGCATAATGCTCCCTCGTTAAGCCCGAACGCGGGCGCGAACTGTCCGGCTCCTGGCACGAGTGGCAGCGGAGGCGGGGGCGGCATCTTCGGCGGCAGCCAGGTCGCCTATATTCCGAGCCAGTTTGCGACGGCCTACAACTATGACGCCCTGCACAGCGCCGGTTTGCATGGCGAGGGTCAGACCGTCGGCGTGTTTGAACTGGATGGCTACTCGCAGAGCGACATCCAGGCGTATACGCAGTGCTTCGGCGGCGGCAGCGTCCCGTTACAAAACGTTGCCCTTGATGGCTTCAACGGGCAACCGGGCGCGGGCGCAATCGAAGTGGAACTGGATATTGAAGTTTTGCTGGGTATGGACCCGAACCTGGCGAAAATCGTTGTGTATGAAGCCCCCAATACCACACAGGGCTACAATGACGAGTTCGCGCGTATCGTCAAAGATCGCACGCCGGTTATCAGCGTCAGTTGGGGCGATTGCGAGAAGAACATGGGCCAGCAGGAGGTCAACCAGGAAAACCAGTTCTTCCAGCAGGCAGCCGCGCAGGGCCAGACCATTCTGGTAGCAGCCGGTGATAGCGGCAGCGCAACCTGTTTCCAGGGGTTGAGCGGCGGCAGCTTCGATACCTCGTTGAACGCCGATGATCCCGCCGCGCAGCCCTTTGTGACGGGCGTGGGCGGCACCAACCTGACCATCAATAGCAACAACAGCTATGCCTCTGAGACGGTCTGGAATGGCGGTTTCCTGGGTGGCGCAGGCGGCGGTGGTATCAGCCAGTTCTGGAAGACGCCATCATGGCAGACCGGGCCGGGCGTGCAGAACTCGTACTCCAACGGGATGCGCGAGACGCCCGATGTCTCGCTCGATGCCGACCCCGCCACCGGCTATCCCGTCTATTGTACGGCTGGCTCGAATTGTAGCGGCGGCGGTGGTCTCGGCGGTGGCACTGCTGGCGGCTGGATAACGGTAGGTGGCACCTCGGCGGCGGCTCCTATGTGGGCAGCCATGATTGCGCTTGCCAACGAAATGGCCGCCAAAGCGGGCAAAGGCACGCTGGGTTTCCTCAACCCCTCGCTGTACAAGATCGGCAGCGGGTCGCATTACGGCAGTGATTTCCACGACATCACACCGCCGAGCAATAGCAGCCTGCC
>DASTKD010000209.1:0-7096 GCA_035716135.1 Ktedonobacteraceae bacterium | reverse complement strand
TGTCATGGGGCAGTCTTCGATCCCGCCAAAAATGCCTCGGTTGTGCAAGGACCCGCCACAACGCCACTGAATTCAATACCGATTTCGGTCAATGCCGATGGTTCGATTACGACAAATGGAGCATAAATGAAAGGCACGGAGGGAAACGATGCAGGAAAAACCATCCTACGTGATAATCGGTAATGGCATTGCCGGAGTTACCGCCGCCGAAATTCTGCGCGCCGAGGATTCGTCGGCGGACATCACCGTCGTTGCCGACGATCCTTTTCCGGTCTATTATCGCCCTGCCCTGAAAGATTACCTGGCGGGGCGTGTGCGCGAAGATAAGCTGTGGGCGCGCCCAAACAGTTTCTACCAGACGCAGCATATTCGCTTCCTCGCTGAGCGCGTGGTGGGCATCCAGGCGGGACAGCATAGCGTGTGCCTGCAAAATGGGCGGCAGCTTGAATATTCGCGTCTGTTGCTCGCCAACGGTGCGCGTGCCAACCGTCTCACCTGTCCTGGTGCGAACCTGGCGGGCGTGACGACCCTGCGCACCGTTGCCGACTATCAGGAAGTGGTGAGCCGATTTGGCACAGTACATCGTGCCGTCGTAAGTGGCAGTGGTACACTGGCCCTGGAAACCATCGAAACGCTGCGCCATCGCGGCTATAACGTCACCCATCTGTTGCGCCGCCGCACACTCTGGTCCGAAGTACTCGACGCCACCGCCTCTGACCTGGTGCTGCAACAGGAGCGGCGCGATGGCGTTGATGTGTGCCTGGAAGATGAAATCGCCGAGATCACGGGCAAAAATGGGCGCGTGTCCGGCGTTGTGACGACGAGCGGGGCGCGTGTCGCCTGTGATATGGTGATCGTCGCCATTGGCATCGATCCGATCATCGATTTCATCAAAGCAAGCGGCATTCCCTGCGGGCGCGGTGTCAAGGTTGATGAAGCGATGCGCACCAGCGCGCCTGACATTTATGCAGCCGGTGATGTGCTTGAGACGACCGACGCGCTGACGGGTCGCGCGCGTGTCATCGGTCAATGGTATCCTGCTGTGCAGCAGGGGCGCGCCGCCGCCTACAGTATGCTCAACCTGCTCGACACGAGTTCTCCATTCCGTGCCAGCGCGTTTTATAATGCCACATTCTTATATGGTCTCGACTTTGCCTCGGTTGGCCTGACGCAGATGCCGAAGGATGGCAGGCAATACCAGGAAGTGGTGGCCGACCCGCAGGCGCGTATCTATCGCAAAGTCTTGCTCAAGGATGGCGTGCCTGTTGGCGCGCTCTCGCTGGGAGAGCGCAAGGGAACGCTGGCTTTCAAACGCGCCATCGATCACAGGGTGAACCTGACTCCCATCGTCTCGCGCCTCTTTGCCAGCGATTTCAAACTCAACGATTGGCTCGATCAACAGGGCGTGCCACCCGCCCTGCTCGGTGTGAGCCGCGAGGGTAACGCTGCTGTCAGGCAGGCCGCTTATGCAGGTGGGACGATAGAAGCAACGATTGTGAAAGCGCCGCCGCTTATCGAAGCTTTTCTTCTTCCAGATACTCCCGGTGCAAAGAAGGCTGATGTCAGCGGGGAAACGCCGCTCAGCCAGACGAAGGTTATCAGCATAGGGCGTCAGGCGGGAGCCTACTTGCTGATTGATAATGGTTCGGTTTCGCGTCGTCACGCCGAGATCAGCTACGCCAATGGGCAATATGTGCTGCGCGACCTGGGCAGCGCCAATGGCACACTGGTGAACGATAAACGCCTGGAATCGGGCAGCACGCACCTGCTCAAGCATAATGATCGCATTCGCTTCGGACAGGTGGCTTATCTGTTCCTCGCGCGCAGTTCTGGCAAAAGGGCAACGCAAGCGGATAGCAAAACTATCCTGGCAGGCCCAACAGCCTTTCACCAGATGGCGACGGGCTTCTATGATCCCACCAGCGTGGATCAGGCACCTCCGCCACAGGGACAGCCTATTCTCAATGCTGACGGTTCGCTCTTATTGCCGGGCGCAACCAGCGCTATTGCGGCTTCCGTTGTTGCTTCCTTCAAAGAGTCGCCTGTCCTTATTATGGTTGGCAGAGGCAAACCGGCGGTCTATCGCTTGAAGCAGGGCAAGCGCATCAAGATGGGGCGCGACAAAGCCAACGATATTGTACTGGCCGAGGTATCAGCCTCGCGCCTGCACGCCGAGGTCTTTCATGGCTCCGACGGCTATTATATCCGCGACATGCAAAGCAGCAACGGCGTGCTGGTGAATGCCACAAAGATCGATAATCCCTATCGTCTTGCGCACGGCGACCGCATCGCTATAGGCAGTATCGCGCTCTACTTCATCAGCGTGGAGAGCCAACCCGAAGCGCAAGCCGTTGTGCCGGCTGCCCCGGCCAATGTTCAATGCCGCAACTGCGGC
Source organism: Ktedonobacteraceae bacterium (assembly GCA_035716135.1). Lineage (GTDB taxonomy): Bacteria > Chloroflexota > Ktedonobacteria > Ktedonobacterales > Ktedonobacteraceae > CF-113. The sequence goes on along the minus strand of DASTKD010000209.1, from coordinate 4,701 downwards.
GCGTCCAATGCGTTACACGCGCGTTTCTGCACTACCTGTGGCTCGCCCGTTGAATTTTCTCAACCACAATCGTCCTTGTCATCCTGAGCGAAGCGAAGGATCTCGGTGTCCGGCAAGTGAGATCCTTCGCTTCGCTCAGGATGACATCGCATTACAGGCAGTCGCAGCGCGAGCATAAAACTGTAATCAGGAGAGAAGAGGTCATGCAAAGATCATCAAAGAAAGACGCCCTGGTGGTGGGGATCGAACATCGCACCAACCTGCGCCCACTCAGCGAGGATGAGGTGCGTTTCGAGATCGATATGTGCATCGGCTGCGATCGTTGTATGCGCGCCTGCCCGGTTCCCATGTCTTCGATGGTCAATATCGCTGATCTCAACCGCGCTACCATTTCGGATGAGATCACGCCCGTTGTGGCGCGTTTTACCGATGAATGCGTCATGTGCGGCTCGTGCGTGCCGGTATGTCCGGTCGATAACCACCGCGATCTCTTGATGCTTTCGCTCAAGCAGCGTCTCGGCGTACCCTGGGATGGCAAGGTTGACATGAATCGCCTGCTGACGTATCTTCCTCCCGGCTGGAACCTGCCCCTGCTCATCAGCCGTTTGCGCGAGCAGCCTATGTTCAGCGATGCGCATATTGTGCCGGAAAACTACCTGCTGCATATGGTGGCAACCTCGAAGATGCTCTCGTTGTTGCCCGGTTCGGTGTTGATGCGCGAAGGCGAGTATGGGCGCAGCCTCTACTTCATGTTGGAGGGAAGTTGCGAACTGACCTCAGCGGGAGCGGACGGAAGCGCGTTACCTGTAGCGGTTTTGCGGCGCGGCGAATACCTGGGCGAGCAGGGAATGCTGACGGGCCAGCAGCGCAACGCCACCGCGCGCTCTCTGACCGCCTGTATCGTGCTGGAGGTGCCGGAGCAGGTGATGCAGCGCCTGATGGAGATTGTGCCAGCGGTGCGGCGCTTTTTTGAGCAACTGAATAATGCCCGTTCCATCGAGTCGCTGCTGGGTCGCATGGCGCTCTTTCAGGGCGTTCCGGCAGCCGACATTCGCCGCATGGCCGAACAGACAGAGTTCAGGCCCTACGACCGCGACGAACGCCTCTTCAGCGAAGACGGTGCGGGCGGACCAGCGCGCGAGTCGATGCATGTCATCCTGGAAGGGTTTGTGAAAGTGGCGCGGCGCACTGCGGCAGGCACGGGCCACGCTAAAAGCGATGAACGCATTATCGCCTATCGCCAGGGCGGCGACTACTTCGCGGGTGGACTCGACCTGTTGGGTGACGGTCGCGCTGTGAGTGTCACGGCCATTACACGCGCGCGTGTGGCGGAAATCCCGCGCCGCGCCCTGCTCGCGCTTTTTGAACGCTATCCTGAAGTCAAACAGCGTTTTACCATGCGCCTGCAACAATACCGCGATGCCGCCAGTGCCGCCTCGACGGGCATATTTGATCCGCTGGTGTTCTCGCATACTGAGGTGGTCAATGGGCGCTCGGATGCGGAAGCGCGCGCCGGGCTGCGTTCTCTGGTGGGTGGTGGCGTGGTGGAAGGTACTGAGGTGCTGGTAATCGATCTCGATAAATGCATCCACTGTAACGAGTGCGAGGAGGCCTGCGCACGGCGACATGGGCATTCGCGCATGAACCGCAAAGGTATGGTGGTGGGTAATATCAGCATCGCCACTGCCTGCCGCCAGTGCCAGGACCCGGTGTGTATGCTATGCAGCCGCGCCGGTATCGCTCGTCTTCCGGGTGGCGAGGTGTATATCACGGAAAGCTGTATTGGCTGTGGTATCTGTGCCGAGCGCTGTCCCTACGATAACATCTCCATCATGACGCTGGAAGAAGAGGTGAACGCGCCTCCTACCTGGCAGCGCTTCAGCAATTTCTTTACTAAAGGCACCGGCAAAGAGCGCGGGCGCAAGTCGCTGCCAATGTTGCAGGGAACAGCCGCGCCCGGTCCGCTCAATACTCATCAACCATCAGGTGGCTATGACGAGATGCGCAAGAAACTGGCGATCAAGTGCGATCTGTGCGCGGGTTATGATAACCAGGCGTGCGTGCAGGCTTGCCCGACCGGTGCGGCCATTCGCGTGCAGCCAACGGCCTTCTTTGGCTCAACGGAGGATATTCTACGACGGCGAGCGCAATAGACCGCCCAGGAAAGGGAGAATGCCATGTCGATCTCAACAAAAACGTCCGCGCAGAACTCGACTTTGCGGCGCATCTGGAAGACTCCCACGAGTGGAGCGCGCTGGTTATGGCTGGCTCTGTCGCTGCTGCTCTACGCGCTGATCTTCGCCCTCTATCTGATCGCTATTAAAACACAGGCGTTTCCGGGTCCATTTAACGAGCCATTGTTGAGCTTTGGCAGTGTGGCCTTCGTGCTAGTTCTGGGTACTGCTGCCTATTCATTGCGTCGTCGCTTCGCGCGCGGTCTGCCGGGCAAGGCGCAGGCATGGCTGTGGATGCACACCTGGATAGGCATTGTCGCTCTGTTGATAGCCCTGTTACATGAAAACTTTACCCATGTCCTGAACAACTATTGCCAGAACCTGAGCTGCTTCACCAATGCTTACTGGGGAACCAGCGCCCTGCTCGCGCTGGCTCTACTGGTACTGATAGGCATTGTTGGTCGCCTGTTCGATATGTGGCAGGCGCATAGCATCGCCAGCGACGCCAGCGCCAACGGCGTTGGTATCGCGCGGGCCATTGAGGAACGCATCCTTGAACTGGAGTATGAGATCGAGCGACTGAGCGCGGGCAAGTCGGAGCCGTTCAAAGAATATTGCTTGCAGGCTATCACTATGGGAGCCAGCTTTAACGCGCCTGCGCCGCAACTGGACGCGCGCGAAATGCCCGATTTTCAACGCGCCGCCGAGACATTGCAAACGCGCCAGCGCTTTGTGTTTTCATTGCAACGCCAGCAGCGCGCCCGGTTTATCATTCGTGTCTGGCGTTACGTTCATATCACGCTGGCCTGCCTTGCCTTGCTCGTCATCACGTTTCATGCCGTGATGGAAACGCTTACCAATGTACTGCATATCCTACATTCATAAAGAGCTAAAAGGAGAAATACATCATGAGATGCCCAAGATGCAATGCCGTAATTGATAATGATACCGTCTTTTGTGGCAACTGTGGCGCGCAAATAGCGCCCTTACAGGCTCCAGGCGCTACTGTAGCCGCTTCAGTCGAGGATGAAGAAACGCTCAGAGTGAGTACAAATGCTGTAAGGAATAGACAGGCCGCGCAGCCTCCAGTAATACAGAACTTTTCGCCGCGCCCCGCGCCCTATGTTCCGACGCCGGATACGCCTCCTCAGAACCGCGCTCCACAGGCTCGCGGGCGCGGCGGCTCTCCGCTTGCCACAGCGCGTAGCAGGGTCATTATTGCCCTGGCGCTGATTGTACTCGTTGGCGGTGGCCTCGGTTTGTTTGTAACCTTGAGAAATAACGGTGGAAGCGCGAACCTGGGAGCAAATGCTACGGGACAGATTGCTTTTAGTGATAGCTCAAATGGCGCACCAGGACACACGGACGCGCTCACTATGAGCATTCAAAAGCTGGAAGCGCCTCCCGTCGGTTCTCAATATGATGCATGGCTGGTCAACGATGCCACCGAGAAGATCATCGCGCTGGGTAGTCTTACGGCCAACGGCTCGACATTTTCATTGAGCTATGCCGGGGATGCTAAGAACGGGCAGGCGGGTACCAACCTGATCGGCGCGGGAGATAAGGTGGAAATTACTCTGGAACAGGGCAGCGTCAACGCGCCAACCGGCAAGATACTCCTTAGCGCGACTTTTCCGCCCAAAGCCTTTATCCATATCAGGCACCTGCTGTTCAGTTTCCCCATCACGCCGGGCAAGATCGGTTTGCTGGTGGGCTTGCTCGGCCAGGCGCAACTGTTGAATACGCAGGCCGTCTTGCTGCAAAACGCCTCCGCCAGCCATAACACGTTAGCGGTGCAGTGCGCCTCGCAGAGCATTATCGACATCATCGAGGGCGCGCAAGGCTCTGCCTATCAACCGTTGCCAACAACGTGCTTCTCTGTCAACGTTGGCAACGCTGGCGATGGCTTTGGTATGCTGGGCAACAGTGGCTACGTGTTGCTTGCCAGCGAACACGCATCGCTGGCTGCTACTCAGTCAGATGCGACCGACAACATCCGCCTGAACGCGGGTCATGTAGAGGTTGCCATGTCCAATATCAAAGGCTGGGTCTCGAAGATCGAACAGGATGCGCTGGCCTTACGCGCCACGCCCGGCAGTACCACCGCCATTCAGGAAATGGTGACGCTCTCAGACCGCGTCCTGCACGGCGTCGATACCAACGGCGATGGCCGTGTTGATCCTGTGCCAGGCGAATCCGGCGCGATCACGGGCTACGATCAGGGACAATTGATGGCAACGTTACAGTTTGTGGCGGGCGCGTAATATCCTTTAATAGCTCCAGTTCAATCCGCATTGCGAACAGTGCCGGGCGGGGTGATCGCTCTCGAAGGCGCGGCGAAATGCTTCGTAGCGTTCGCCGTGCCAGATGGCCTCGATGGGTTCTTTGAAGATGTTGCCGATGACGCGCTCCTCCTGGTATTCGCGCGCGCTTCTATGGCCGAAGGGGGCAAAACAGCAGGAGAGTACATTGCCGCTCGATGTGATATAGGTCAGCGCGTAGGGTCGACGACAGCCGGACCAGGGAC
>DASTKD010000208.1:0-18979 GCA_035716135.1 Ktedonobacteraceae bacterium | reverse complement strand
AGAACGCCATCAGCGTCAGGGGCTATTCAGGAGCGGGGAGGCCATCATGACCATACTGGTAACAGGCGCGACCGGCTTCCTGGGCAGCGCCCTGGTGGCCGAACTGGTAAAACGCCGGCAAACGGTGCGCGTACTGGCGCGTGACGACAAAAAAGCGCGCCAGTGCTTCGGCGACGCGGTAACGATCATACGGGGAGATATTACCGACGACGAGCCAGTCCGGCAGGCAGTCGAGGGCGCAAGCACGATCTACCACCTGGCAGGGCGTCTCTATCATCCCGGCATCCCGGAAGAACTTTACCGGCAAACGCACGTTGAAGGCACGCGCATTTTGTTAAAAGCCTGCCTGGGACAAACGCAGTTACGGCGCATCGTACATGCCAGCACCACCGGCGTGCATGGCATAACGGGCAATTCCCCCGCTGCCGAGGATGCGCCTTTTGCTCCCACTAATGCCTACGAAGCCTCCAAGCTGGAGGGAGAATTACTCGCGCTCGAAGCCTGCCAGAAACAGGGCCTCCCGGTAACTGTAGCGCGACCGGGGCTTGTCTATGGGCCGGGAGACCTGCACCTGCTCGGCTTCTTTGCATCGATTAAAAAAGGGCTATTTCGCGTCATCGATGGCGGAAAAGCTCCACTCCACCCGGTCTATATCGATGATCTGATAGCCGCGTTTCTGCTCTGTGCTGAGTGTTCGCAGGCTGCCGGGCGTAGCTATAACATCGCGGGAGAGCGCATTGTCAGTGTGCGTGAGTTAGCGACAGCCATCGCGCGCGCGCTGGGCAAGGAACTTCCGGCAGGCAGTATTCCGCTCTGGCTTGCTAATCTCGCCTCGGATGCCTTTGCTGTCATGCCAGGCATGAAAGGCGAGCGCGCCCCGCTCACGCGCAGTCGCGTCCAATTTTTGACGAATGGGCGCATCTATGATATTACTCGCGCCAGGTCCGAACTGGGTTATGTTCCCAGAGTCAGTCTGGAAGAAGGAATGAAGCTGACAGCTTCGTGGTACTACAAGCATCATTATCTGGATGATTGATCGAGAAAAGGGGGGAATATGAGTAAGGCACGACAATTCTATCTTCCTGGATACAAAAAAGTCAGGTTCACATCAAAGACAAAAGTGGCAATTGGCCTGCTCACCGGCATCGGCCTCTTGTTCCTCGTCTCGCGCTTCGTGAATGTATCCGCGACGCTGCAAGTGCTAGAAAAACATCTGACGACGCCGAAGGGCATCCTGCTAGCCATCCTTTCGGGGGTCGCCTTCATTACCGCATTTTCCATTCGCGGCGTTCGTTGGAAGCTCTTCCTGCACCCCGTCGTTGGCGATAAAGTGAGCGTTTTCAAGGCGATTCAACTCTATCTTGTCAGCATCTTTCTGAACTTCCTGCTGCCAATACAGGGTGGTGAAGTGGCGAAGTGCTTGATGATTAAGCGTATCACGGGTACTCCCATCAGCCGATCACTTCCTACAGTGGCAATGGACAGATCGCTGGATTTGATGCCCGCGCTCCTCATTATCGTCATTGTGCCGCTGCTGGGAGTCCATATGGACTTCAAGCTGTGGATAGTACTGGGGACAGTGGCCGGGCTACTCATCTGCCTGCTCGCATTTATTGGGCTGGCAACCTGGAAACGCGCCAGCGCCATTGCCTTTCTCCAGACAATTACCCATATGCTTCCCAAAACGATTGGAGACAAGATAGAGGGCTTCGCTACCGGCTTCGTTGACTCCCTTCTCCTGGGTGCCAGCCGCCCGCGCATCTTTCTTCCCGCGATCTTGCTCACCTGTGTCGCCCTGACCTTCGATGGCATATTCGCCATGCTGGCTTTCTGGACCATCGGCTACTACATACCATTAGGAACGGCTATCTTCGGCTACACGGTGTACAACATGTTCAACATTTTACCTACCCCTCCCGGACAGGTCGGCAGCAACGAAGCCATCGGCCTGCTCGTATTCGGCGGGCTATTGCACCTCCAGACGAATAATGTCCTCGCCATGTTCGTTTTTTCCCATCCCTGGGCCGCTCTCATCATGACGACCTGCGGTATAACGTGTCTCAGCGCGCTGGGATTAACCATCGCCAAAATTATGAAAGCGCCACCCGAAGAGAGCGACAGGGAAAGCGAAGGCGTACCCCTCCTTGAAAGAGAGGAAGCGCCCGTCTAGCGTACAGAGGCTGAACAAAGGAGTCTACGCTCTTGATAATAGAGAGTCCTCCCGTTACGACGAATAAAAGCACAGGCAGCTACGCTGGCTTCAACCGTATAGCATCGCGGTTGCCGTTGCCGCTTATCCTCCTCATGCAGGCCGTCACCTCTCTTATCGCTCTGCGCAACACAGCTTTCCAGGATGAAGCGCTTTACCTGTTCGCCGGACGGCAGATCATTCTAACCTGGCTGGGCAAGACGCCCTATCTGGAACCCTATGGCCTCTACTTTTCTGGCTACCCTTCCTTTTACCCGGTCATTGGAGGCGGCCTGGACTTCGTGGGAGGGCTTGAAGCGGCACGTATGTTTAGCCTGCTGTGTATGCTGATCGTGACGATCTGCGTCTATCGCATCACGATGCAGTTTTTTGATCGCAAGAGCGCACTGATCGCGGCTTTCCTCTTTGCCTGCGAGGGGTCGGTGTTGTTTCTTGGACGCCTGGCTACTTACGATGCCTTCTGTTTATGCCTGCTGGCCCTGGCGATATTGCTCTGTTCGCGGGCGAGTAAAGCAGCTTCGGCCAGGACGTGCCTGGCGATAGGCCCCCTGTTGTTGCTGGCGGTCGCTGCCAAGTACGTTGGACTCTTGTTCGTGCCGACTGTGCTGGCACTTTTTGCCTGGTGGGGCTGGAAGCACAAGGGAATGGAGGAAATGCTCGTTCGCCTGGGGATCGCCCTCTTTTCGCTAGTGGCGTCAGGTTTCATCTTCTTTCTCAATATGGATAAACAGGTGCTGACCGGCCTGAGCTTTACGACCACCAATCGCACCGGTTCCGGGGCCATACCAATTGCGGTCATAGAGCATATTGCGGTGATGGAAGGCATCTTCCTGGGACTCGGTTTCCTGGGCCTGTTTTTCTGTGGCAGGCAACGGCTTCCAATCGGGATGCTGCTCTTCGGCTCAGCGCTGCTGGTACCGCTCTATCACACCTATAAGGGAGAGTTTGTCTCGCTGGATAAACATCTCGCCTTCAGTATGTTCTTTCTTGCGCCACTGGCGGGCTTCGCCATTGCCTCCCTCGCCGACCTGTGGCAGAAACGCTCCATGCGTATTTCCTGGGCCATCGTGCTGATCTTCTGCCTGCTGATCTTCCCGCCGGGTCTCCAGCAAGCGCGCAATCTCTACAGTGGCTGGCCCTCTAGCACACAGCTTACAACGTTCTTGCGCCCACGAGTACAGCCAGGAGTAGGTCACTATCTGGCGGAGGATTACGATATTTTGCGCTATAACTTGAAGAATGAGACGGACCTCTGGCAATGGAGTAGCCTGGATTATTTCGTCTATACAGATAAAGAAAACCATAATCTTTCAGGGGAAGCTGCCTATAAAGCCGCCATTCAAGAAGGATTTTTCGATTTGGTCGAATTGAGCTATGGCTATCACACCCCCCTGGCAATGCAAATCGCTCAAAACCTGACTGCAAGCGGGCAGTACAAACTTATTGCCAGAATCCCTATTCACAACTCCTACGGCTCTGGCTACTTCTGGGTGTGGAGCAAATATACCGGTGAATCCGGGTTCGCTAAAAATTTTGTTAATCCGGCCAAAATGTCAAATCAAGATACGAAGGTACTCTTCCATGATACCTTAGCAACTTATTATCGCCCATACGCTTCTCTACACTATTAACAATGAAATTGGTGCGAGAAATCACGCTCTATTTTACGAATTGGCGCAAAGCTGCGCATATTTGTATCAGGTGGAAGTTGCATGGTAGCTGAAAATAGTTCTTACAAGTTAGACGAGGGCCTGGCTATATTTGCTTCCGCGTCTTGAGAAAGAACCCGAGTCTGATGAATAGATCAAGGCTATTTATTATAAGGAAGGTGCTGACCACCTGTGTCGCTCTGGTAGTGGTTACTGCCAGCGTTCTTCTTGTGGTTGCATCTGGTAGTAGAACACACGCGCAGCCCGCACTCGCATCAAGTATTAGCAATATTACTGAATACCCTGTTCCTGGGAACGAACCCTGGGGAACTGCGTTTGATAGTAGTGGGCGTGTCTGGGTAGCTTTGCCCGGCTGTGACCTGGCACCGAGTTGCCCCAGTTCGACTCCTCCTGGTAAGCTGGCTTTGTTTGATCCCACTGCGCAAAGCTGGATTAGCGTTGTTTCGCTCCCATCGGGCTACGGTCAACCAGTATTTGTCGCTGTCGATCATAGCGGTAAAGTCTGGTTTACCATGCCTGTCACCAATGCCATAGGTATGTATGATCCCGTCGCTACGACCGTTTCGCAGTGGGCTGTGCCGACGCCCGGCGCTGGTCCCTGGGATATTGCCATCGACTCCAACGGCAAGGTCTGGTTTACCGAACATTACGTGAATCAAATCGGCTCTTTTGATCCAACCACGCAAGCTTTTCGTGAAATTGCGACCCCTGCATCTAATAGCAACCCTTATGGTATTACAGTGGATGCCTCAAATAATATCTGGTTTACGGAGAATACAGATACTGTGGCTTTGATTGGAGAATACACCAGCCAGGGCGTCTTAAAGGAATATAAAATACGCAACACCCCGACAGGTGGTACCGGACTAACTCCTCATCTGATTACTATCGATCCCAATGGCAATATCTGGTGGTCCGAGGGCTGGGTTAGCGCGATTGGGACGCTAAATGTTGCCGCCGCTCAGCCAGGGACGAACAACGGCGTTACTGAATATTTCTACACTCCCTCTTGCGGCAATTGCGGTTCACATACCTCTGGCATCAGCGCCGACAGGCAAGGACTGATCTGGTTGGATGATTCCCTGCAAAATAATTTTGGTTCATTTCCAGTAGGCGGAGGGTCTTTCGCTTTCTATAACAGCCCCAGTGGAGGTCATCCGCACGACGGCCTCAACGTTGATTCTCAGAATCGCATCTGGTACGACGAAGAATTCGCCAACAAATTAGCCGAGGCCATACAAGGCTCTTCCACACCTACACCCACAACAACGACATCGCCAACATCGACGAGTACGACAACAGCCACGCCGACGAATACGACGACGCCCACACCCACACCAACTTCAACGCCTGGCACCACGCTGGGAACGGACACCTTCCAGCGAGCTAACCAGTCTCTATGGGGCAACGCCTCCGATGGGCAAAGCTGGAGCGGCGATGCCAACAGCCAGGGCGCGTTTTCCATCTCGGCGAATACTGGCCTCGTCTCCCATACCGGAGGTAACAGTTATAGCGCGGTGTTAGGCCCTACAGCTACGGATGCCGAGGTGTACGCAAGTGGCTCGCTCAGTTCTTTCAGCAATAGCAATTTTGGCGATGTGCTGCGCTGGACGAACGGCAACAACTGGTACAAGGCATTCATCGATGGCGCAAGCCTGATCATTCAGAAAAAGGTGAACGGGCAAACCACCATTATCGCCAGCGTCCCCTTCAGCGCGACTGCCAATACGTCTTACACCATCCATTTCCGTGTAGTGGGGTCAACCTTGACCGCTAACGTCTGGGCAACTTCGGGTTCGGAACCGGGCGGTTGGATGGCTACGGCCAGCGATAACAGCCTGACCTCCGGTTTTAGCGGGATGCGCTTCCTGACTCAGGGCGGCACCGCGACCATTACCTCGTTCCTGGCGGATATTCCTGGCGGTTCTAGTTCGCCAACACCAACGCCAACAACTACACCGACTACAACGCCAACAACTACGCCGACGAATACACCAACGACCACACCAACATCGACGAGTACGACAACGCCCACAACGACACCGACATCGACGAGTACAGCTACACCGACGCCAACTTCAACGCCTGGCACCACGCTGGGAACGGACACCTTCCAGCGAGCTAACCAGTCTCTATGGGGCAATGCCTCCGATGGGCAAAGCTGGGGCGGCGACGCCAACAGCCAGGGAGTGTTCTCGATTTCAGGGAATACTGGTCTTGTGACCAATACGGGCAGCAACAGCTATAGCGCAGTGCTGGGTCCTACCGCTTCTAATGCCGAGGTGTACGCAAGTGGCTCGCTCAGTTCTTTCAGCAATAGCAATTTTGGCGATGTGCTGCGCTGGACGAATGGCAACAACTGGTATAAAGCCTTCATTGACGGTGCCAGCTTAATCATTCAGAAAAAGGTGAACGGGCAAACCACGATTATCGCCAGCGTTCCCTTTGCCGCGACCGCCGGTGCGTCTTACACCATCCATTTCCGGGTGGTCGGCTCAACCTTGACCGCTAACGTCTGGGCAACTTCGGGTTCGGAGCCGGGCGGTTGGATGGCTACGGCCAGCGATAACAGCCTGACTGCTGGCTTTTGTGGGATGCGTTTCCTGACCCAGGGCGGCACCGCGACCATTACCTCGTTTCTGGCGAAGTCACTCTAAGCACCCGAAAAAATGTAGCGCGGAGCCATGTGAACGTGTTGAGCTATAGATAAGGAAATAAAGGAATGTCACTTCAAAGGAAAACGCTGTTGCCGGGCGGGATGATACTGGTATTGTTCTTGTTATTGTTTCTCTCTAGCTGCACTGGAAGCGATAGCAACAATGGGAAAACAGGAACCGGTTCAGGATCAACCTCCTCAGCAACAGCTATCACCACTATCACACCGCAACTGGTTACTCCGAAAGCCGTGAGCGGTTCGCCAGGCACAGGACCACTGGTTATTTCCAGCCCGACAACGGTGCCGGGTGGCAAGCCCGGTAGCCAGCAAATCGTTCTGGACAGTCGTACTTTGATTATTAACAGCGTCACCAGGCAAAAAGGAGTGAGCGCGAATTCCACTTTAATCACTTTAGACCTGTCCGTTCAAAATACCAGCGATAAAGCTATCATGAACCAATCCACCTTCTTCCAGCTAATGGGACCTGAAGGTGATGCCTTTGGGTATCAATACAATAGCTCTGATAACTTCTATGGCTCCATCGCTGCCCATACGACCCGAAGTGGCACGATTGTGTTTCAGATACCCACATCGGCTGCCTCTGGTCTCCACCTGGTCTATCGACCTGAGATTGCGACAGAAACAGCCATCATCTCGTTGAAAATAGCGTAAATCCGGCAGGGAGGAAAAAAGACATGCTCGAAGTTCTACCGAAGGTGGCAAAGCTACAGGCATCTTACGTGCTTGGCAAACCCCTTGCGCTTCCAATGAATCTCACGATCAGCGTCAGCTATCGCTGTAATTCCCGCTGCAAAACCTGCAACGTCTGGCAGCGTCCCAACGACGATTTTACGATTGAAGAGTACGACAGGACGTTTGAGTCTATTGGCAGAAACGCCTACTGGTTTACCTTTAGCGGAGGCGAGCCGACGTTGCGCAAAGATCTGCCGGAGATGGTCGAAGCGGCATACCGGCATTGCCGTCCCGGTATCATCAATATCCCCACCAACGGCATTCAGGATAAAATCATTCCTGGCCGTGTTGAACGAGTTTTGCAAGCTGCCCCTACCTCTGATGTGATTATCAACCTGTCGCTGGACGGCGTGGGCGAAAAACATGACATCGTGCGCGGCGTTAAGGGCAATTTTGAGCGGGCCATGCGCACTTACGCGGGTCTCAAGGCGCTCAAGGGGCGCTACAAGAACTTCACGCTGGGTGTGCATACCGTCATCTCGAACTTCAACATCGACGAGTTCGAAAATATCTACACCTTTGTGCGCGACGAACTCAAGCCTGATTCTTATATCAGCGAGATCGCTGAAGAGCGTGTGGAACTGGATACCGTCGGCATGGGCATCACTCCGCCCATTCACAAGTACCAGCCCGTCATCGAGCGCCTGCAAGAAGGCATTCGCAAAGCCGAGTTCAGTGGCGTTTCACGCATTACCCAGGCATTCAGGGATCGCTATTATGACATCGTGAAACGCACCCTGGTCGAGAAGCGGCAAATCATTCCTTGCCTGGCCGGAATCGCATCCGCCCAGATCGCCCCAAACGGCGACGTGTGGACGTGCTGTATTCGCGCCGAATCGGTGGGCAACCTGCGTGACTACAACTACGATTTTAGCGCGACCTGGAAGACGGCCAAAGCCCGCGAGTTACGCAGAAGCATAAAAGCAGGCGAATGTTACTGCCCCCTGGCGAATGCGTCCTATACCAACATGCTCTGCCATATACCAACCGCCACCGGCGTTGCGCTCGATGTGGCTAAGGCGAGCGTCGCAGAGGCTCTCTCTACAGGCAATTCTGGCAAATCCGCCAAACTACGAAACTTGCCTGTTATCAATCCAGGCAACCAGTAAGAGCATTACATTCGTTACAACCTGCCCTTTGAACTCAAATGGAGTCTATCTGCCCTGCTCCATGTATTTGACATGCCCGAATCCCTCAACGTATGATGTGTATGAACCTGGCATAACAGCATTCCAATCCTTTCTCGTAGAGCAGCGTTTATTTACTTCTTCTGTTCGTATGGCTAAAGGAGTTCATGCCAATGCAGACAATGGACAGCGATATTAAGGATGAGGTATTTGTAGACGAGTATACCGGCGGGCTGGTTGGCCCCAGTCTGGGTTTCGCGGCCACCATCAGGGATGGCGGTCGCATCAGATGTGTTGTGCCACCCGGCTGCTGGGGGCCGATGATTACGCCAGATTTTCACGGAGGACACGAAGTAACACGCCCGGTGGCCGTAGCGGGTGCAAAAGTCGGCGATGCTCTGGCGATCACTATCGAGTCGATGCGCGTCCTCTCGCTGGCAACCTCCTCCGGCACGATGGTGACAAACAGCGCCGCCTTTGGCGACGACCCTTTCGTTGATAAGAAATGTCCGGGATGCGGTACGGCGTGGCCTGCCAGCCGTGTCGAGGGAACGGGCGAAAGCAGTATTCGCTGCGCCAACTGCGGCACGGTCATCAATCCTTTCGGCTTTGAGGAAGGCTATACCATTGTCTTCGATCATGATAGCCAGCTCGGCCTGACGGTGGATGCCGCCAATGCCCACGATTTCGCTCAGCGCGCCCGCGAGGTGGCGGCGCTGCCGCCCAATGCGCGCCAGCATCCCATTCTCCTCTTCGAGCCGCACACCATCCCTGGCACGCTGGCCCGCCTGCGCCCGTTTATCGGCAACATCGGCACGACGCCGAGCGCCGACCTGCCCGACTCGCACAACGCCGGTGACTTCGGCAATTTTCTGGTGGGGGCGCGCCATCCCTACGGCATGACGCTCGAAACGCTCAATCGCGTGAAGACCGATGCCCACCTCGACACCAACGAAGTACGCCCCGGCGCGGTTCTCATCTGCCCGGTCAAAATTGACGGCGGGGGCGTCTACATTGGCGATTGCCACGCCAATCAAGGTGATGGCGAACTGGGATTGCACACCACCGATATTACCGCTGAAGCCAGTGTGCGCGTCAATGTCATCAAGAATTTGCCGCTGGATGGCCCCATCCTGCTGCCGGTGGCCGGGGATTTGCCGTTCATCAGCCGTCCTTTCTCGCAAGATGAATGGGAGGCTGGCGAGCGCCTGGCCCGGCGTTATCACATCAACTTGCAGCGCAACGTTGGCCCGGTGCAGTTCATCGGGACAGGGCCAACCCTGAACGAGGCAACCGATAACGCCATACAGCGAGCTTCCGAAGTGCTGCGAATCTCGCAGGCGGAAGTGCGCAACCGCTGCACGATTACCGGTGGGGTAGAGATCGGTCGCCTGCCTGGCGTTGTACAGTTGAACATGCTCGTCGCGCTGGACAAACTCGATGCGCTCGGCATCGGTTCTTACGTTCGCCAGCAATACGACCTGTAACACAGGTTCAACGAGGAGTCTCCGTCCTTCGGGGAGCCTGATGAATTTTGACAATCGAAAACGGGAATCACTTGTCATTCTGAGCGCAGCGAAGAATCTCGCGCCGGGTGCCGAGATTCTTCGCTGCGCTCAGAATGACAGTGCCGACTTTGATTGGTAATGTTCATCAGGACGTGTTTCACCCGGAAGGATAGAGGCCCTCAAGAGAGTGCGAGTCATGCAGGTTGATGTCATACTTTATGGCGCGGCGCGGGTTGTGATCGGCCAGCCACTGGTGGCAGTACCATTCAGTTCTCCCACCACTACACTGAACGAGGTGTTACAGCATCTGGTTGCTACCTATCCTCGCGCGCGTCCCTACTTGCTGGATGGAGCAGGAGAGCTGCCCGCCTTTATGCGCGTACTCATCAATAATGCGCGCCCCGATCCTGATGCGACGCTCGCTACCGTACTCCATGACAAAGACCGCGTGGCATTGCTGGTAGCAGTGGCGGGTGGGAGCGAAAACAGGCTCACTCTTTTCTATTCCCCACATATGACCAGCATCGATAACGAAGCGGGACGCGCGTCCGGTTATGCCAATGCGCCACTCTCCCCGGCTGGTCGAGAGCAGGCGCGGGAGCTTGGGCAGCACTATGCGCAAGAAAAGCTGGGTGCGGTCTTCCACTCGGACCTTCAGCGCGCGTCTGCCACTGTCCATATCGCATTCGCGGGACGGAACCTGCCACTTGTGCCGGATGCGCGACTGCGCGAGTACGATTATGGGGATATGACGCAATACCCCGTTGCTATGGTAGAAGAAGAGTTTGCGCGGCGCATTACAGAACCGTTCCCTCGTGGAGAGAGCCTGCTCATGGTCGTCCAACGAGTGGGCGCGTTTTTACGCGATGTTTCACAGCGCTATGATGGGAAAACGATTGCGGTCATCGGACACAGGGCAACTCGCTACGCGCTTGACTACTGGTGCGGCAACGCCTCACTCGAGGAAATTGTGAACACGCCCTGGCAATGGCGCGAGATTCCAATCTGGCGCTACGAATTGAATGCGCGAAACCTGGAGCGGCGCTCCATTGGCTAACTACCTCATCTTCTCCCAGATACCGCTCCTGTCTGGACCTGGGCAGCAGGTGACATGTCTATCTCATTCGCGGTCGCCGCATCGACGAGAGGCAGGAAATAACCCGCACGCGAAACTTGAGGTTGACCGTTGATAACACGCACATTCAGTAAGGAGTTATCAGGCAGGCGGAAATCTTTGCCATAGGGCTGTTCTTCTGAGGCCAGAGAACCCAGAATTGTGCGATTAAGCAGAACAGTAATGGGAGCTGGCTGCTGGGCGGACAGGTGAACCTGGATACGTTGCTGCGCGCTGGCATCCAGCGCAAATTCTACGACAGGCACGTTACCTCCATAAAATCTTCTCGCTCTGGCTCATTAGCCAAAAAAGAGGAAATTCCCAAATTACAAGATGAGAGAATAATGCAAGAATATTACAGGGTGATGTGTGGTAATGAAAAGCTGAGTCCGGGTAAAAAGAGCGTGTTATTTTTCTAGTAGAGGTTAAATTTTCTTAACCTGATGAACATTTCCACTCCAGACCGGTAACACTCTGTCATCCTTCGCTGCGCCTGTCATCCTGAGCGAAGCGAAGGATCTGCGCGCGCGGGAGAGATCCTTCGCTTCGCTCAGGATGACAGGACGAAAGATGATCTGGTCAGGAATGTTCATTATGATAGTCGGCGTTCCGCGACATTGACAAAATGAATTGTGGTATGGTAATGATGAAAACAACGTGCAATGAATAAGAACCTGGATGAGGTTTATGCCAGAGTTACAATCGGCTCCACGGTCCGATACACCATCAGAGGCTGCTCCAACGAAATCCCTGTTGCGGAAACGCCCGGCGCGGCTGGTTGTTGTGCTGTTCGTCGTCGTCGCAATCGTGGCAGGTTGGATGCTGCTTAACAATAATGTCAATAGCACTGACCCGACGGTAGCGGGTCGTCCGCTTTCTAATCCGCATACTCATTTGCATACTGTTGTGCCGGGTGTGCATCCTGGGACGCTCTATCTGGGTACGCACTATGGTATATTCAGCAGTAGCGATGGGGGCAAAACGTGGCCGCAGCAGCGCGGCGCGCTCAACAATATGATGATTACGGCCATTGCGATCAGCCCGGCGCAGCCGCGTAACATAGCAGTTATCGCGCTCCTGGTGAGCGGTGTCGGCACACCGTCGGGCGTCTATATGAGCAGCGATGGCGGAAATACCTGGAATGCACGCGGTCCCGGTGGTTTATCAACGACGGCCTACCCATATACCGTCAAAGCTGGCTATGCTAGCGGGCAATTCTATGCCTTTTACATATATGCTGGTTGGTATGAGACGCGCGACACGGGCAAGCACTGGTACGCTATAACGCGGGGCGCGCTTTCCAATATGCAGACGCCTTCGCTGCTGGCCGATCCCACCAATCCCGACCATCTGTGGTTGGGTGGAGACGTGGGACTATATGAAACGAACGATGATGGAGGGCATTGGAACACTATTGCAGCAGTTACGGGCAATGTCACCGCTATTGTAGCATCCACTTCTGCGCCGCGCCGCATCTATTGTCTGACCGATCAGGGTCTGTTTCGCTGGACGGAGGGGGATGCGAGCATTACGCGGCTGGCAAATTTACCCATGTCATCTCCGCCTTCGCGCCTGGCGATTGACGCAAGCGGGCGCTCGCTTTACGCTCTCGCTGGTCAGGATGTATGGTTCTCAGGAGATGGCGGATCAAGCTGGGTACGCCGCTCGCATTTCGAGCGGGGAGACATCATCGCTTTTGCCAGCGACCCCGCGCGGCCCGATCACCTGTATGCAGGCTTCTTTATGCCTGCCCTCGTGCTGACCAGTAGCGATGGAGGGAGAACATGGCAAACGTTGACCAATTGATGATTGGCTCCCTTTTGAAGGCCGGGATGTGGTCAGAGGCACTGGAAATTCGTTATAAGAAAGTTAAGAGACAGAGAATATCACAATCTCATCACACTTGTTGTCTCGACTGGCAAACGGTTGCGAGATGAGGCACAATGCCAGTCCGAACCTCAAGTATATTGTATAATATCTCCAGGACCGTGATCTTTTCGCAGGGGTATTATATTACAAAGAAATCGAAAGGCAGTAATCCATGCACAATAACGGAGATGCGCGCAGCGAGCTAGTTGAGGGAACTCTTCCTCAAGATACGAGTGAGGTAGAAACGGCCCTTGATGCCACAGGGGAGACAGAGAATCGGGAGAATCACAAGAATGGCTCAAATATAGCCATATCCCTTGATCCCTCTTTTGATACCACCCTGGAGATGCAGAAGTTCTATACTCTTGCCAAGCGCCAGGCATGGAAGGTGGAATCCCTCTCGTGGGGACAAATTCCTCCGGTGCCGGAAGGGAAAGGCTCTGGAGAGGCGCGCGCGCGTCGCATGGCAATCTGGCGTTCGGTTGTCACGCAGCAGCTCCAGGCAGACACACTGGCTTCGCTGCTATCGTCGCAATTGCTGGCGGCAGCGCCCGATCTGCCCGGACGCCTCTATTACACGACGATGGTGCAGGATGAAGGGCGTCACGCGGAAGCCTGGCTAAAACTGACCAACGAAGTCGGCGGGGTAAGCGAACCCGATCCCCACCTGGTGAGGCTGGGCGAGATGACACTCAATGCGGATACGCTTGAAGAGAAAGTCTGGATGTTCCAGGTCGTTTTCGAGGGACTGGTGATTGATCGCTTCCGCCAGATCGCGGCTGGCGCGCCGGGTACCATTCTGGCTGAACTGTGCAATCGCCTGATGGTCGATGATGGGATACATCATGGCGCGGGCGTCATCTACGAGCAGCGCCTGCTTGCGCGCATACCCCCGCGCACGAAGCGGGCAATCTGGCGTGTGAGCCAGGAGATGTGGCCGTTGTTCGTTAAACATCTGATGTGGCGACCACAGGAACGTTCGTGGGCCAGCCATGCCATGCACCCGCGCGACCTGGCAACGGTTAAAAGCTACATGGAGCAGGAGCGCAGGCTCGCCCTAAAAGTAGGTCTGGAAATCGATACGCCGCCTGGCTTTTAGCTTCTCAGGTTATCAGGTAGAAAAATAGGGATTCATCCTAATAGACAGGAGAGGTGAACAGTTCTATAGTCTAATAGGGATGGCGAATGCGTGTTTCCCAAGACTGAACTGAAAGGGCGAAATATCTTTATGCTACTCTCACGGAAAACGCTCCAAAGAATACTTGGAGCGTTGTGGCTCATAGACGGGCTGTTACAATTGCAGCCGCTGATGTTCACCGGGAACATGATTAATAGCATCATGAAGCCGATGCTGGATGGTCAGCCCGGGTTGATCGAGCCGAGCCTCCAGTTTATCGTCAATCAGACGACGCTCCACCTCACTGAAGTCAACATTTTGATCGCCGTTGTGCAAATACTGCTTGGTCTCGGTTTCCTCCTGCTCTCAGGTCGTTGGGTGAAAGACCTCGTGATCGCCTCCATCGTATGGGCGCTTATCGTCTGGTACGGAGGCGAGGGCATGAGTATGTTGCTCACCGGGCAGGCGAGCATCCTGACGGGCGCGCCAGGCGCGGTACTGCTCTACCCCTTGCTGGGCTTTGTCGTCTACCCGCGCAACAAGTCCGGCGCGCGCGCTGAAGGCGCGGAAAGAAAGGCCAGCGACGACGGTTTGCTCTCGCGGCGGCTGCTGCGCTACATCCTGGCGGGCTTCTGGTTATTCGCGGCGCTGTTGCAGTTGCAGCCTTTCTGGTGGCAGCCGGGTCATATCTCCGATGCGATTGGCGCGATGGTCGGCCAGGGCGGCTTAAACGCGGTGCTGGTGGACCCTGTACTCCAGCAGATTTCTAATGTCACCGCTAACATAGAAATTCCGCTCAATATCGCGTTGATCGTGGTGTTCCTGGCGCTCGGCATTGGCCTGGCGGTCGTCAAAGAAAACCGGTTGCGTCTGTTCCTGATCGCGTCGATTGTTGCCAGCGTAATATTCTGGTACATCTCGGAAGCGTTTGGCATGATCCTGACCGGCATGGCAACCGATTTCAATTCGGGTTTGCTGGTTGTCGTCATGGCGCTGGCCTGCTGGCCGAAAGTTCATGCTGTGTATACATCGGCGCGCGCGCGAGTTGCCCGCGAGCTGCGAGAGACGGAAGAGTCGGGAACGAAACAACACGCATGATAAATTTTGGCGATCAAAATCGGTGATCGCCTGTCATCCTGAGCGCAGCGAAGGATCTCCGTCCCAGGCACATGAGATCCTTCGCTGCGCTCAGGATGACAGGCGAAAGGATGACATGACTGATCTTGATTGGTCATATTCAACAGGCGTAGCGAGGAGAAAAAACAGCCATGCGTATTCGACCCATATTCTGGTATATGCTGGCCTTCGTTTGCTGCGCCCTGTTGGTCTTCGCCAGCCTTATCCGCTTAAATGAGCCTGCCTTGATGCAGGTGCATGTGGATAAGGCTGTACCTGTTCAGGCTGGCTATACCACCGTTGAACTTTACCTCAGCGACCCACAGCATATCCCAATTGAGCAGGCGCAGTTCGTCCCGACTGCCCGTATGACGAATATGGACATGACCGCCATTTCCATCTCGGTCAAAGCGCTGGGGCAGGGCAATTATATGATACAATTTGCCCTGTCAATGGCTGGCCCCTGGGAGATCAATATTATCGCGCGCCCTGATGGCTTCGATCAGCTACAGCAAAGCCTGTTCATTCAGGTGCCGTCGCCGGGAGGTTCCATTTATTGACGCGCATGACATACTTTTCCGCGCTCACATGCATTATACTTTATAAAGAGGTAGCGCTATTGTAATGGAGGCTGTATTGCAGCGGAAAAAGAAGTGAGTCAGGTTCATGTCCACATCAGCCCATCATCCGGCAGGTAAACAAGCATCCTGGCGGCTTTCTCTGTTTGAGAAGGTTATTCTTGTTAATACGTGTATGCTCATCTGTGAAGCGTTAGCTGGCTTATGGGTGACGAGCCATAGCCTGGAATCGCATCATTATCTGATCGATACCAGTTTTATTGTGATTGCGACGCTGTCCAGCTTGCTTATCAACGTATTGCTGCTACGCGCCAGTTTCCGCCCGCTTTTCAGTCTGCTGCGCACCATCCGGGCAGTGGGCGCAGGCCAGACCGCATTACGCGCGCATACTATTCCGACGGATTCCGAAATTGGCGAACTGGCGCTGGCATTTAACGGGATGCTTGATCAGTTAGAGGCAGCACGCAGGCACGAGGCTATGTTGATCCTCCAGGCACAAGAAGAGGAACGCCGCCGCCTGGCGCGCGAATTGCACGACGAGAGCAGCCAGAACCTGACCGCGCTGCTTGTGCATACAGAGGTTTTGCGCCAGACGCTTCAGAACATGCCGCAGACGACAACGCCGCAAGCCATGAACGAGCAACTGCAAACGGGTCTACAGCAGTTGACGCAACTGACACAGAAGACGCTAGAGAACATTCGCACGCTGGCGCTGCAATTGCGCCCCGGCGTGTTGGATGATCTTGGAGTAGAGGCAGCTTTTCGCTGGCTGGCCGAGGACTGCCACAAGCGCCTGCATCTGGCCGTCGAACTGCACGTTGATGGACTGGAAGAGATGCTGCGAGAACATCAACATGCCACGCTGTACGCCACCACGCTCTTTCGCATTGCCCAGGAGTGCCTGACCAACGCTGCGCGTCACGCCCAGGCCAGGCGCGTCGTAATCTCTTGCCAGCATGACCGCGCTATGCTTCACTTATGCGTGAGCGACGATGGCAGAGGAGTTGATGCCACACATACGCCCGCCGGTCTGGGGATTACGGGTATGCGTGAGCGAGCCGCGCTGCTCGGCGGGCAACTGGCGATACTATCTCAAGCAGGGCAGGGTACGCGCGTCGAAGCCTCTCTGCCCCTGTCGGTCACAAAGGTGCAGGAGTTGAGCGGTGCATATTGATACTACTGCGGATGCTTCCAGCGTGTCACCCACGCGCGTCCTGCTCGCCGACGATCACGATATTTTGCGCCAGGGCCTCAAGTTGTTGCTCGGCCTGCAACCGGAGGAGATACAGGTAGTCGGCGAGGCGCGTACCGGGCGCGAGGCCGTCGAACTGGCACGCGCATTGCAACCAGATGTCGTAGTAATGGATATAACCATGCCCGACATGGATGGGCTGGAAGCCTGCCGCATTATCCACCAGGAACAGCCGGCTACCTCGGTCTTGATGCTGACCATGCATGAAAGCGAGGAATATTTCCTGCAAGCGCTGCGCGCGGGAGCGGCTGGCTACCTTGTAAAGAAGGCCGCGCCCACAGAACTGCGCCTGGCGATTACATCAGTCGCGCAGGGAGGAGCTTTTCTTTATCCTGGCCTGGCAAAAGCTCTCATACGCACCTATCTCGAAAACCCGCCAGCCACGCCGCGCGCGTCCAGTGATACGCGCGAAATCACCAGTGATAGCGCAACCGCGCTGCACGCGCTGACGCCCAGAGAGATGGAAGTCTTGAAACTGGTGGCGGAAGGATACACGAACCAGGAAATAGCCGATCAACTGGTGCTGAGCATCAAAACCGTGCAAGCACACCGCGCAAATCTCATGGAAAAACTGGGTCTGCAAAACGTTACACACCTGGTACGCTTTGCCGTGCGCGCCGGCCTGATACCGGACGAACTATGAAGTACTCGATCATGTCTGTCACCCTTCGCTTCGTTTGTCATCCTGAGCGCAGCGAAGGATCTCTCTCGCCGGACGTAGATCCTTCGCTGCGCTCAGGATGACAGGGCCAGATGAGAGATGGCAAACAAAGCGAAGGATGACACGATCAGGCGGTTTTGCTTGACGGCAAAGAAGATTTGCAGGAAAATAGGAAAAATGATTAAGACGATTGGATAAGCACATGCTCATACGCATTCTTCATAAGAGAATAGCGCGCCTTGTATTGTTAGCGATACCACTGGCACTATCAGGCACGTTCTTTTTCCCGGCCATAGCCAGCGCGCATGTACTGGGCGGCGGCAATCTCACCGGCTTCTATACCGGGCAGATCGATGCGCCAACGATTTTCAACCTGGTGATGGTTACTCTGGTTCTGCTCGGCGCGGTCTTCTGGGTGGGCGCTCAGCTCTGGCTCAACTTCGTGTTACAAACGTCCTCGGAGAAGCATAAGATTGAGCAAGGCGTCAACGAACAGGCGCAGGCGCGTTTCGAGCAGCGTTTCTCGCTTCCCACCTTGATCGTGATCCTGCTGGCAAATATTGGCGTGCTGATAGGGCAGGCGTTGAATGTGACCGGGGGCGACTGGGGCAGGTCGCTCTCTCCTGCCTCTCTGCTGGGACTGGCGACGAGCGCGCGCTTCGGCGTCTTCTGGTTGATAGGCGAGGGCGTTATCATCGTGGCAATTGGCATCGCGCTTTATTCGCGCCTCGCTCAGCAACGCTCGCGCCAGGCAGACACACTCCTTTCTTTACTGAACCTGCTGCTCGGCCTTGTGTTGTTCATCTCGATTACCATGACCACCTACACCGCCTCGGTGAACAGCGACATCATTACCTTTACGATTGTGCTAAACTGGCTGCGCCTGCTGGCAGCCGCGCTGTGGATCGGCGGCATATTCTACATCGTCGCCGTCTACCTGCCCACGCTCAAAAAGCATTCCCTGGCCGACGAGGCTCGCTCGCTGGCAACCGTCCTGCCATACTTCACGCCTCTGGCAATTGCTGGCATAATACTCACATTCGTCACCCTCATTTTCGGCACAACGTTGAACCAGGTCACGTTGAACCAGCTCATTAACAGCGCGTATGGGCGGGCGTTAATCGTCGAATTCGTTTTGCTGCTTGGCCTCCTGGTATGCAGCATCATCCAGCTTTTCCTGTACAGCCCGCGCATAAGCAAAGAATTTCGTAAGTATGCTTACACTGCCAATCGCTTCGCCGCCCTCGATTCTACAACGACAGTTGACGCGCCTCAAAGCGCATCGCTGGCACAGCAGACCAGCGCGGCAGAGCGAGTTGTAGCAACCGATCAGCCGGCAAAACCGGCGA
>DASTKD010000207.1:0-2367 GCA_035716135.1 Ktedonobacteraceae bacterium | reverse complement strand
GCTGATGCCGCTTCTCAGGCCGATTCGTGCGCTGCTTATTCTAAGCTCATCCTTGCTTAACTTGACGCCTATGAGGCGACCCTTGCGGTCGCCTTGCCTCTCTTACCATCTGGTTTTCATATGTCTCAAAAAAACGCCGGGAATGGGAAGATTGCGCGAATCATGCCTCGTGCAACAAGTGCTTCGTAATCGTGTAGATCGTTCCCGACCCCATCACAATCGCCACGTCGCCGGAGCGCAGGTTTTCGCGCAGCAGGGCTTCGACGTTGGACAGGTCGCCGCCATACATGGCCTGATCTGGAGAATCAGCGAAGTGGGGGCCTCTGGCGATGGCAGCGACGAGGTCGCGCGCGTGAACCAGGCCGGTATCCTGTTCGCGGCCAGGGTTGATGTCGGTCAGGATTACTACATCCGCGCCCTGAAAGGCGGTTACGAAGTCGTCAAACAAAGCTTTGGTGCGCGTGAACATGTCGGGCTGGTAGGCCAGCACGACGCGGCGATCGGGGAAACGTTTGCGCGCGGCTGCCAGGGTAAGCGCGATGGCGGTTGGATGATGGGCGTAATCGTCGATTAATACCACGTCGCGCGCTTCCTCGTTGACTTCCAGCGTTCCCTGATAGCGCACCTCGAAGCGTCGTTTCGCTCCCTCGAAGCTTTCCAGCGTATTGAGCGCGGTATCAAGCGGGATATTCGCGGCGTGCGCGGCTGCCAGGGCCGCCATAGCATTTTCAACATTGTAGATGCCGGGCAGGCTGTAATGGAAGACGCGCTCGGCTGGCGTTGCCTCGCTATGATGGGTGCGCAGGCGAAAGTGTGTGATGCCATCTTCCTGCACGTCATAGGCCACGTAGTCGGCCTCAATCGGTGAAACCGCGCCGTTTGTGGCAGGCGCTTCGACGGCGTAGGTGATGATGCGACCGGGCCAGTCGCGCAGCTGCTCGAGTAGCAGGCGGCAACCAGCATTGCCAGTGTTGATGATGGCGGTCGGTGGAAAAGGCCACTCGCTGTGCATATCCATACGGCGAATTAAGCCATCGAAGGCGTAGAGCATGGCTTCCAGATCGGGGAAGAATTCCGGGTGTTCGTATTCGATCGAGGTCACGATGGCTATGCGCGGGTGGACATGCCAGAAGTTGTGATTATACTCATCGGCCTCATTGATGAAATACGGACTCTGCCCCAGGCGAAAACTGCTGTTGAAGCGCGGCACGACCGCGCCCACAAAGCACGATGGGTCAAGCCCGGTATCCAGGAACATGTAGGAGAGCAGCGTGGTAGTTGTGCCTTTGCCATGCACGCCGCTCACCGAAATAGCGCATTTGCCAGCCGCCCATTTGCCCAGCAGTTCCTGCCAGGTCATGTTAATCAATCCTCTGGCCTTCGCCTCGGCCAGTTCAGCGTTATCGGGTTCAAAGGTCGTGACCGCCGGAACGTAGATTAGCGCGTCGGCATTCGCCAGGTGCGCCGGGCTGTGTCCGATCTCAATAGGGATGCCAGCCTCTTGCAGCGCGGCGGTTGTGTAGGACGCGCCCTTGTCGCATCCGGTCACTTGCGCCCCAAATTGCAGCGCGATCTGTGCCATCGCCGACATGCCGCGCCCGCCGATGCCAAGAAAGTGTAGCCGTTTATGTTGTAATTCCGCGTATTCAATATCACTCATCGAAGTTGACGTTTCCTTTCTATAAGACAAGCCTATGCTATCACTGATCTGCGTTGAAGACAATGATGATGGTGTTATTCTAAATAACGTTTGAGAACATTTCTTGATTGGTATCCTGATGAATATTAACGACCAGGATTGGCATTGTCATCCTGAGCGCAGCGAAGGATCTCGGTGTCCGGCGAAGCGGACCCTTCGCTGCGCTCAGGATGACAGGGAATGGCCGGTCTTGATTGTTACTATTGTTTAGATGGAAATGCTATCAAATGTGTCTTCTACCATCGAACGCCCAAATTCATGAACTAAGGCATTATAGAGCGTAGGCCCAGGAGCGAAAGGCTGGTGGGAATACGCAAAGGAAACAACGTCTTCGGGTGTGAAAGGAACGGCAAAAAGCTTATGGTTTTCAAATTTGTCTCTTGCACCGTTATCCCAACGGCGCAAGAGTTTATCTATACTCTGCTTAATTTTCACCAGGCCATTTAAGCCACGAAGAGCATAGCGAGTATCGACGCCAAAGCCCAGAAAGATAATATCGGCAACAGAAAAATCAACCGATTCATAGAGTCCCAACTCTTCACTGAGTCCACGACAGGCGCAGCGATAGACATCTGGCGCTTCACCGGTAGTGCCGCGATCAATTGGTCTGCTTAACCCTTCAATGACGCTGGTATCATACACTGTGGGACGTGTTCCGACGCTTTTTC
>DASTKD010000206.1:0-14574 GCA_035716135.1 Ktedonobacteraceae bacterium | reverse complement strand
CGTTTGAGATCCATGCTGCCCGCGTTGCTGGTCATAATCACAACGGTATTCTTGAAGTCCACCGTGCGACCCTGACCATCGGTTAAACGCCCATCGTCCATGATCTGCAACAGAGCGTTGAAGACTTCTGGATGGGCCTTCTCAACCTCGTCCAGCAAGATCACGCTGTACGGTCGGCGGCGCACCTGCTCGGTCAACTGACCGCCCTCGTCATAGCCCACGTATCCCGGAGGGCTACCAAAGAGACGCGAGACCGTGTGCGGCTCCATGTACTCCGACATGTCGAGGCGAATCAGGTTCTCCTCACCGCCGAAGAGTTCAGCCGCCAGGGCTTTCGCCAGTTCAGTCTTACCAACACCGGTCGGGCCGAGGAAGAGGAACGAACCAATCGGACGCTTCGGATCTTTCAATCCGGCGCGCGAGCGACGGATGGCACGCGCCACCGCGCTGATAGCCTCGTCCTGACCAATGACACGCTTGCGCAGGTCATCTTCCAGACTAATCAGGTTCTGGCGCTCGCTCTCCAACATCTGGCTGACGGGTACGCCTGTCCAGTTCTCAACCACCCTGGCGATCAATTCGGGCGTCACCAGCAGCGTCATAGAGCTACCGGACTCGGCACGCGCCTTATCCAGTTTGTTCTGCGTCACCAGTTCCTGCTGGCGCAGTTTGGCCGCTTTTTCGTAATCCTCCGCGTTGGCGGAAGCCTCTTTTTGGGCCTGAATCTCGGCAAGCTCTTTCTCCAGATCGGAGATGAGCAACGGGCTAACGATACCTTGCTCAATAGCCTCAAGACGTAGAGCCGAACTCGCTTCGTCCATCACATCGATAGCCTTGTCAGGCAAGAAACGATCATTGATGTAGCGGTCGGACAGCTTGACAGACGCCTCGATAGCCTCGTCGGTAATGCTGATACCGTGATGCAGTTCGTAATTCGGGCGCACGATGCGCAGCATCTCGACAGCCTCTTCAGGAGTAGGCTCACCAACCTTTACCGGCTGGAAGCGGCGCTCCAGAGCGGCATCCTTCTCGATATGTTTGCGGTACTCGTCCAGCGTAGTCGCGCCGATACAGCGCAACTCGCCACGCGCCAATGCCGGCTTGAGCATGTCAGCCGCGCCAACCGCGCCTTCAGCCGCGCCCGCGCTCACAACGGTATGCAACTCGTCGATAAAAACGATCACATCCGGGGATTCGCGCAGCTCTTCGAGAATCGACTTGATGCGCTGCTCGAACTGGCCGCGAAACATCGCGCCGGCCACCATGCCGCCAATATTCAAAGCCACAATACGTTTGTTACGCAGAGTTGAGGGGACATCACCTTCGTTAATTCGACGCGCCAGCCCCTCGACGATGGCGGTCTTGCCTACGCCCGGCTCGCCAATCAACACGGGATTGTTCTTCTGGCGGCGACCCAGCACCGTAATCACGCGGCGCAATTCGCGCACGCGGCCAGCAGCCGGGTCAAGCTTGCCTTCCGCAGCTTCAGCAGTCAGATCGCGCCCATACTGGTCAAGCGTCGGTGTTTTACTATGTTTTCCCTGCCGCTCGGCAGTGGCTGTATTCTTGCTGCCAGCAGAGGCAGAGTTGTTTCTATTTCCATTAAAGCCAAAGGGGAAACCACCGGGTTCGCCCGTATCTTCGGAGCCGCCCATCTGGTTCATGGCGACACCCATCAACTCCTCAGCACAAGACTGGCAGAGAAAATGGGACTCGCGCCGACCATTGACGATTTGATCGATACGCGCAACGGCGGGATTCTTCTGGCAACGTTCACATTTCATGAATTGAATGCTCCTCACTATCAGGAACTATTTAGCAGTCCCCGTGTTTGATTGCTAATCAGTATAGCACAGATGTTTCGATCTGTCTAGCAGTCAAGACACGAGATTGCTAGTCATAGATAATAACACAGGGATGAGAAGCATTATTCCGTCAGGAGGGTCGAAAGACCCTATTGACAGAATCGCGCGCGAAGTCCATAGTAGAAGAGACATTGATGGAATGGGCTGCGAACGCTTTTTGGATATTCAAACCCGACAGATTTTACAACAGACGGCCCGGTACTTCGCGGCGCGACAACGGCAAGCCTACCTGGTGGGCGGCTCGCTGCGTAATACCCTGCTTGGCGAAGCCTGTAGCGACTGGGATATCGTCGTCATGGGTGAGGCGCACCGGCTGGCGCGTGCGCTGGCCGATATGCTGGGCGGCCATTATGCGCGCTTGCATGACAAAGCCAGCCGCGTGATTGTGAAGGCAGAGACGGGCGATATTACGCTGGACATCACCTCCCTGCATGGTCTTTCGCTTGAAGATGACTTGCGCGCGCGCGATTTCACCATCAACGCAATGGCCGCTCCACTGGACGAAACCTTATCCCTGCGCCTCATCGATCCTTTGCACGGGGAGGAAGACCTGCGGAAGCGGCGTTTGAGGGCTGTAAATGATGGTGTCTTTCAAGTTGATCCCTTACGTATGCTGCGCGCCGCGCGTTTGATGGCCCGCTACTCGTTTAGCCTCGACAATGATACACAGGCATTAATCCGGCGCGATGCCGCGCTGCTGCCAATGGTGGCTCCCGAACGCATCCACGATGAACTGTACGCTATTCTGGCAGTAGAGGGCGCAACCGCTCACCTACGTTTGCTTGACGAATTGGGATTACTCACCGTACTCATCCCTGAATTTATGCCGGCAAAAGGGATGCGCCAGCCGAACCCGCATTACTGGGATGTTTTCGAGCATTCGCTCGAAACTGTCGGCGCGTTGGAACTGGTCGCGTGGGCATGTGCGCCGGACGTGCAAGCAGGGATGTCGAATGTGCAGATAGGGGGGTCGGACACAATCAATACGGACGCGATCAATCGCGTCCCTACAGGTGTGTGGGACGGGTATGCGCGGCTCGCACCCAACGCGGCGAGTTCGGCGTATCTCGCTCAGATACAAAGCGTGTTAAGAGAGGCGGAAGAGCAAGGCGTCTTTTCCCTGGCGGATTTGACGGCACCGCGTATGAAGATGGCGGCATTGCTGCATGATATTGGCAAACCAGTCACCTATAGCACAGCCGAAGACGGCAGCATTCGTTTTTATACACATCCACAGGCGGGCGCGCCCATCGCGCTGAACATTACACGGCGGCTCAGCGCAAGTACGAAGGATCGTCGCCTGGCGCAACTGGTCGCGGCTCACCACATGCGCCCCGGCCAGCTTGGGCAGGACGGTGAAGTGACGCCGCGCGCCATTCGCCGCTATTTCGTAGACCTGGGGCCAGCAGGCATCGCGGTGGCGCTCTTCTCGCTGGCCGATCACCTGGCGACCTTCGGGCCGCAGCCGCTTACCAGCGCCTGGGAGCGTCACCTGTCCGTCGTCAGCTTATTGCTGACACGCTACATCCGCCAGCGCGACAGCATCCTGCCGCCGCGCCTCTTGTCGCCGGAAGAATTGATGCGCCGCCTGAAGCTGGAACCCGGCCCGCTCGTCGGCCAGTTGCTTGAAGCCATCGCCGAAGCCCAGTCCGAAGGCACCATCCATTCCAAAGAAGAAGCCCTCTGGCTGGCCGAGGAACGCCTCTCCGCTCTCAATGGGGACTAACCCGCGGGAATCGTTACTCGTCCCTGGCCGGTGGGTGGCATGTTGGTGCCGGAGCCGACCCAGCGAATGGCGGTGCCGATGGCGGTTACTTCCATCCATTCGTTGTTGTGCAAAAACTCGACTTTGATGTCTACGCCGATCACGCCGTCCGCGCCCAACTGGTCTGCTTCAAATTGCATACGGCTGAGGGCCAGTTCGCGCGCCTGGTACATCAGCTCGGTGTACTCTCTCAACTCGCCCTGGAAGTTGCTTTTGATGCCCACCAGCCAGTTGCGTACCGCGCCCATCGAATAAATGCAGTTGCCGACCACCAGCCCCATTGGCTGAAAACCTTTATCGACCACCAGCCAGAACTCCTGGCCGCTCAGGTCGGACGTAAAGGCGCGCCCCCGATAGCCAGGGCGCACATCCATTGCATTACGTGGATCACCCATTCCTGTTTCATACCTCGCTTTCATCTTCTCATCATTGGAGAAACGTAGACCAATGTTCGCTAGCATAGGGCAAGGACGCGCTAAAGTCAACCATAGTTTTGCTGTGATGGTGCTGTCCTACAGTTTGCTCTTCCTCTTCCCGGCTCTCACACAAATCGCCTGGACTTTCTTATTGCTTTTCTATCCGTGCAAAGTACCGTTTTTTGACAACACGGGCAGAATAGGTTAAAGTACAGGTGTTTCAATTTATTACAGGCATGACCCGTGAAATAGAGGCTCAAAGCGATGTCCACGGCCGCCCGCAAACAGTATTTGCAGATAAAAAGCCAGTATCCCGACGCTGTTCTTTTATACCAGGTGGGGGATTTCTACGAAACATACGACGAGGATGCCTATACCGCCTCGCGCGTACTGGAAATCGTGCTTACCAAAAAGGTCTACAGCGACGATAAAGTGCCGATGGCAGGCATACCTTTGCGCGTGCTGGACAATTATGTGGGCAAACTGATCCAGCAGGGCTATAAGGTGGCTATTTGCGAGCAGGTGGGTGAAGTGGGTAGGGGTCCGGTTGACCGCGCCGTGACACGTATACTCACATCGGGTACGCTTTCCGAACCAAATCTGCTGCCAGCGCGCCAGAATAACTTTCTGGCGGCTATCGCAAGTGGGCGCGCGCAAACGGCGCTAGCGGCCGTTGATGTAAGTACAGGCGAGTTTAGCGTCACCTGGTTTGCGCCCGAAGAATTGCCCGCCGCGTTAGAGGCCGAATTGCAACGGCTCGCGCCCAGTGAATGCCTGCTCATCGAGGGCAATCACGCGCAAAACTATAAGTTGCCCTCTGAAACCATGACGCTCACGCCGTGTCCGCCCTATTTCTTTGAGCCAGAGGCGGGGCGGGCGCGCCTGTGCAAGCTCTTTGGCGTGCAATCGCTCGATGCCTATGGCTGCGAAAACGCGCCGCAGGCCATTGCCGCCGCAGGGGCCATCGCCGCCTACCTGGAAAAGATGAATGGCAGGCTGCTTTCGCTCTTGACCGGACTGCGCTCCTACTGTACCAGCAGCTACATGACGCTGGACGCGCACACCCAGCGCAACCTCGAATTATTGCAGGGCGCGCGCCGCAGTTCTCCACAGGGCAGTTTGTTGAGCGTACTGGATCGCACCATTACGCCTATGGGAGCGCGTCAGTTGCGGCTGGCTATTACGCAACCGTTGCTCGACCTGTCTCAACTCGAAGCGCGCCTGGATAGCGTTGAGGAACTCTACGAAAGTCCCGCCCTGCGCAGTCGCTTTATCATGTGCCTGCAACGCCTGGGCGACATGGAACGTATCGCCGGACGCGCACGCCAGGGAACGGCCATTCCACGCGAAGTCCTGGCATTGCGCGAATACCTGCAGGTCATCCCGCAGGCGCAAACGCTCTTGCGCGGCTGCAATGCTGCCCTGCTGCTCAAAATGGCGGATGAAATGGATGCCTGCCCGCAGGTGACAGCGCTGATCGACCAGGCATTGACGCAGACTGGTGACGAAGAACGCGAAGATGATGGACGGCTGATTCGCGCCGGTTTTCACCCGCAACTGGACGAACTGATCGCATCTATCCGCGATTCGCGCCGCTGGATCGCCTCGTTGGAAGCACGCGAGCGAGAACGCACCGGCATCCCCAAGCTCAAAGTTGGCTTTAATACCGTCTTTGGCTACTACATCGAGATCGGCAAAAGCAAACTGGCGCTGGTCCCACCCGATTACACGCGCAAACAGACGTTGGTGAGCACCGAGCGCTTCATCACACCCGAACTGAAAGAACACGAAGCGCGTATTCTCAGCGCGGAAGAGCGTATCGAAGAGATGGAACGTAGCATCTATGCCGACGTGCTGCGTCAAATCGGCGTCTATTATCCACAGTTGATGGCAACCGCCAGGGCTATCGCCGCGCTGGATGTGCTACTCAGCTTCTCCGAGGTAGCAGCTCATCAGGGGTATACGCGCCCGCAACTGGAGCAGAGCAGCGCCATTGAGATTGTCGGAGGACGCCATCCCGTCGTTGAACAGACGTTGGACGGCGATACTTTCATTCCCAACGATACACACATGGATGCGGCACAGGAGGCGCGAATTCTGCTGTTGACCGGGCCAAACATGGCGGGTAAATCAACTTACTTGCGCCAGGTGGCGTTGATAACGCTACTGGCGCAAATCGGCGCTTTTGTGCCAGCGCGGCGCGCGCGCATTGGACTGGTTGACCGTATCTTCACGCGGGTTGGCGCGGAAGATGATATTGCATCGGGCAAAAGCACTTTCATGGTCGAGATGGAGGAGACCGCCACCATCCTGCACCATGCCACGCGGCACAGCCTGATTATTCTGGACGAAATCGGACGTGGCACCAGCACCTACGATGGACTGGCTATCGCGCGCGCCGTCGTCGAACACCTGCACGGCGTCACGCAGGCGCGTACCCTCTTCGCCACTCACTATCATGAACTGGCAGCAATGGCTGCGGAACTGCCCCATCTGCGCGTCTATATGATGGCGATCAGCAACGAAAAGCAGGATGAAATCGTCTTCCTGCATCACGTCATCCCTGGCAGCGCGGGGCGCAGCTACGGCGTACACGTGGCGAAACTGGCCGGTATGCCTCGCAGTGTTGTGCAACGCGCCGGCGAAGTTCTCAAGCGGCTGGAAACCAGCAGAGAAGGGCTGGCGACAAAAGCTTTCGCGCACAACGGCAACGGGGCTATGCCAGGTGGCGACCTTAGACGCATAGTTGCCGAAGAGAATGGCACATATGCCGTAGGAACGCTGGCTAGCGCGCTTAGAGTCACCTATGCATGGAAAAGCGAAGAGGCTCGTCTGGCCGCCCAGGCGCTGGAAGAGATGGATGGAAGCGAAGCCGACCTGAACAGTATTGACCTGTGCGCTATCACCCCTCTGGATGCGCTCAATCTCCTGTTCCTGATGCAAAAGAAAAGAAAATCGCTATGACTATGATTACCACACATTTTTCACGCGCGCCCATTCACGCACTGCCGCCGGACGTGGCCGAACGCATCGCGGCAGGCGAAGTAATCGAACGCCCCGTTTCGGTTGTGAAAGAGCTATTGGAGAACGCGCTCGACGCGGGCGCGCGCGAGATTCGTGTCGAGATGCGCGGCGGCGGGCTGCGTTTGATGCGTGTGATCGACGATGGACATGGCATTCCCGAAGACGAATTGGAACGCGCCTGCGCTCGTCATTCGACCAGCAAGATACGGCGCGTCGAAGACCTGGAACGCCTGCATACGCTGGGCTTTCGCGGAGAGGCACTGGCAAGTATCGCCGCCGTCGCGGAAGTCAATATCGTAAGTCGCGCTATTGAAAGCGAAACATCCGGCGCGGAACAGGCAGCCTCTTCGCTGACCATACGCGGCGGCGAAGCGACCGAACGCGGGCATAAAGCGCGGTTACACGGCACGACCGTCACAGTACGCGACCTGTTCTATAACGTTCCGGCGCGCCTGAAGTTTATGCGTGCCACGCGCACAGAGGCCGCGCACGTCGAGCAGGTGGTGCGGCGCTACGCCATAGGCTATCCGGCGGTGCGCTTTCAACTGATGCAGGAAGAGCAGATCACGTTGCAAACCAGCGGCTCTGGCGACCTCGCCACTACGCTGGCTGAACTCTACAACCTGCCACTGATCGAGTTACTCCATCCGCTTTCCGCCGCGCTTGAAGAGGGAAGCGCACATGCCTTTCGCCTGTATGGGTACATCGGCAACCGCGCGCTGGCTCAGAACAACCGCCAGCACGTTACCATCTTTGTCAACGGGCGCTGGGTGCATTCGCGCGCGCTTTTCGATGCTGCCGAGGCAGGTTATCGCGGCCTGCTGCCAAAGGGCAAGCATCCCCTGCTGGTGCTGCATCTCACACTGCCGCCGCAAGACCTGGACGCCAATGTCCATCCGGCCAAAACCGAAGTGAAGCTGATACGCGAGGCCGAGATAAGCAGCGCCATTACAAAAACTATTCGCGCCGCCTTAGAACGCAGTCCAGCTCTGCCCGAAGCGTTCGGATTCCCTGGCCCGGAGCTGGTTTACCAGCGCCACCTGCCCGGCATTCGCCGCCGGGGTCTGCATGTGGCGGAATCAGCGGGTGAATACCAGGCGCAGCAGGCAGGCCCGCTATCGGCTGAATTGCTGGCAACGTTGCAGCCCCTGGCGCAACTGCAACAGGCGGTAATCCTGGCCGAAGCCCCCGACGGCAGCCTCTACCTTATCGACCAGCATCGAGCGCACGAGCGCGTCATCTACGAACACCTGCGCCGCACCTACGCGGGCGTGCAGGCGGCACATGACGGGGGAGATAATAGTGAAGGGCAATATCCTGAAGCACACCTTTTGTTAGAGCCGGTAGTACTGGAGTTAAAGCGGCACGAAGCGGATCTCTTTGAGCAACGCCTGCCCATGTTGCGCGGCATGGGGCTAGAATGCGAGCGTTTCGGCGGGCGCAGCTTCCTGGTGCGTTCGGTTCCTGGCAACGCGGAGCAAGTAGTGGGACACCTGCCGGAGTTAGCACGCCTGGCGGCAGAAGACAGCAACGACTGGCAGGATCGCCTGCTGATCGGGCTGGCCTGTCGTTCCGCGATGCGGCGTGGCCGCATCCTCGGCATGGACGAGCAGCGTTCATTGCTTAACGCGCTGGCCCAGGCAAACGCGCCAGCCGTATGTCCGCACGCCAGCCCCATCATCCTGCACTACAGCCGCTCATTCTTGATCGACCGGTTTGACTGGTGATGAACATCTTCCCTGTCATTGACAATCTGTTGCTAGCACCCTACAATGAAGTTGGGATTTGGATTACAGACAGAGGAGTAGGCAACAATGGTTGCACAGCCGCACCGCTCACTTATGAGCGTTGAAGATTACTTGACGCTTGACCGCGAGAGCGTTGATGCTCGTTACGAATATATAGACGGCTATGCTTACATGATGTCCGGGGGTACTCTTAACCATTCCACCATCTGTATCAATATTACCAGTCTGTTTCGTAATCTGCTGCGTGACAGTTCCTGCCGCGTTTACAATTCGGATGCGCGCGTTCATCTCTCAGCTATGCGTTATGTCTATCCCGATGCTACTATAAGTTGTGATGAGAGCGACCGGGGAACAGGCGATACTATCAACTCTCCACGTCTCATCGTTGAAGTTCTCTCGCCCAGTACTGAAGCATACGACCGGGGACAAAAGTTTATCTACTATCGTTCCTGTCCCACTATTCTGGAGTATGTTTTGGTAGATACGAAACTCCAGGCTATAGATGTCTATCGTCGCGCCTCCGCTAACCTCTGGACTCTTCATATCTTCGGCCCTGGCGACCAGATCGAGCTTGCTAGCATCAATGCTCGCTTTCCCATTGCTGCGTTCTACGAAGGTGTCGCACTCTCGGAAGATACCGGAAACAACTAAAACTGTTACTTCGGATCTTGCAATGTTTTAATCATTTCCCGCAGAGAATCTATCGTTTCAAGCAAGAATTTGTGCGTTTCATAGGGCAGGACAGTCATAACAGGTTTGCCTTGACGAGTAATCGTGACAGTTCCCGGTTGCTCCTCAAATTGCTCTGGAAGATGGGGGAGTTCTTTCCGCGCCTCTGAAATGGATAAAATATGTTCAGACATGGTTACTTTCTCCTTATATTCTTATGTATTTTTATCTTCGCATCGACTGCACAATTGCTTCGGCCACGAACAAGAAGACTACATCCAGGGCGAGCAATACGCCCAGGGCGAAGTCGATGTAGAGGGCGATGGATGAGATGGATAGCAGGAGAGCGTCATCAAAAATGAGGGCCTTGCTGGCCCAGAGTAGCACAAGCGTGATGATGCCGAGGATGAGCAGACCACCAACCAGCCAGCGCGCGCCATGCCAGTCCTGACGACTGGGCCAGAGTTCCGAGGTGACGGTCAGGATCAGGTAGGGGGCGAAGATTAGCGTCCACCAGGGCCAGCCGGGGCGCAAGAGTTGCAGGTGCGTGCCAACACCGACGTTTTCCCAGAGCGTGTATCCGGTGGCAATCCAGTAGAGCAACAGGAACATCAGGATGCCACCGAAAAGAGGCGCAATGCCGCTAAAGCCATCGCCAACATAACTCATGAAGCGGCCATGCGGGCGCGTATACTGGACTTCGCCGAGTTGGAGTGATTGACGCCCGGTTTTCTGCGCTACGCGCCCGGCGTTTCCAGATAAAGCTTTGGGCTTGATATGAAAAAGGGAGATGCTGGTGATGCGAAAGCCGAAAGGGTAAAAGAGCAAGACTACGAAGGCATGGCTCAATTCGTGCAGCATGACGCCCGGCGCGTTGAGCCAGAACCAGATCAAGAGGCCACGCTCGCGCCTGAGCCGGTAGCCAATCTCGTCTACGCGCCGCCGCAAGTGATGCCGCGTGAAGCGCAACACAAGGAAAAGGACAAAGACACTCAGAATTTTTATCCAGGGCAGATACTGGTTAAGCTGCGCCATCTGTTTTGGGTCCATCAAACTCCTCTGCGCTGTCCACTGGCTATTTCTCCATTACCCTATTTCTTGAGAGGTTGCACGTCACTATCCGCGATGGCGACAGACTGCTCTTCGTGATCGTCTTCGTCCACCGGAATAGTGTACCCGCTCCAACGATGCGGCTTGCGTTCATAATATCTACTCCACAGGCCAAAGCCAAGAATGCCTATAGCGAGCAGGTAGAGTACTTTATCAATGCCAAATCTGTCGGCCACGCCACCAATGCCGAAGATGACCGGAATAGAAAAAGCGTTGAAGAGCATGAGTTGCAGGGCCAACACGCGCCCCTTGATCCACTCAGGTGTTTGCTCTTGAATAGCTGTTTGGGCAGGGATATTGATGAAGTCGATCTCCACTCCGGCGGCGAACATCACAAACGGCGCGATGACAAACTGGATAGGTCTAAAATTGATGCCATGCTGCAACAGAATAGTTGCGAGTAGCGCCAGGAGAGGCAAGAGTGTAACCGTAATAGCCAGGCTGATGCTGCCAACAAAGATAGCGCGCGATTTACCCAGGCGTTGCGTGATGCGCGGCATAAAGATAGAACCGAGGACCAGCCCCACACCGGCAGGCGCGAAAACTACTGCCATAGAAGAGGGGGGAAGTTGAAACAGATACTTGACTATTGACGTAGACAGTTCGCCAATTACCAGTAGAAGGATACCCGCAAAAGAAAGCTGGATAACCGGCAAAAACAGTTTAGGCTCGCGGCGCATGAAACGCCAGCCCTGGCGCATCTCGTTCCACAAGTTGTTCAAAGCGCCAAGCGACTGCGAACCAATATTTTCACGCGGCGCTCTGACTGGTTTTTTGAAAGCGCTCGATGGTATCAACACGATCAGCCCGGCGCATACCAGGTAGAGGACACCAATCGCGGCATACAGGGTGACTACCGCAGTAAAGAAAGGCTGCAAGAAAGTGAGTATGATTGGCGCGAGCAGTAAAAAGCCGAGGGCCTGTGAAAGCATAAAGGTGATATTAAAGAGAGAGAGCGCTGGCATCAACTCCTGTTCGCTGACCAGCATAGGAATAGTAGCGCCTTCGGCTGGACTAAAAAACTGTCCAATACATGAGATAAGAAAGGTAAGCAGGTAGACAGGAACGAGTTGATTGCTGTTCAGCAGCAATGAAATCACAAAGCCAAAGGTCGCAAGGGCGCGCAAGCAGTTGCTATACCACAGCACGCGCCTTTTATTGCGATGATCTACCAGCACGCCCGCGGGCGCGCCGATCAGGACTGCCGGAACGCTGAAGCAGACAATCGCCAGACCGATCAGCAGGGTCGAACCAGTCTTCACCGAAATGAGTACCAGCACGGCGTAATTCGAGGAGTTTTGAATGGTCATGGAGATAAGCTGAGCCAACCAGAGCAGCAAGAAGTTGCGCTTCTTGAGCAGTGTAAGGAAGCCTCCCTGTTGATTGGCTAAGGCCATACCTTGAACTCCTTGCCCTCTTTTACGTGTCCACGGCGCGCGAGAGTACCTGTTTGGTGCGTCTCTCGACTTCGGCACGAGGCAATAATACACGACGCCCGCACTTTTCGCAACGTAGGCCAATATCCGCTCCCAAACGGACTACCAGCCAATCGTAGCTCCCGCAGGGATGCGGCTTGCGCAGGCGCAGGCGGTCCCCCAGATCGATATGCATTTGCGTCATTGCTTGTCACCTAATATACGTTGGTAGAGTCTATTTTGTTCGATATACAGCTCGACACTTTCAGGCAACTGGTACTTGATGGGTCGTCCCTCCGCGACTCGCGTCCGCAGGTCTGTCGAAGAGATTTCTAACTGCGGCGCGGGTACCACCAGCAAACGCTGTTTGATGCCCGGCAAGCGCGCTTCCAGGGAAGCGCGGTAGCCGCTTTCCTCCTGGTAGCCCGGTCGCTGGACTGCAACCAGGTATGTTAATTGAGCCAGCACACCGGCGGGATCGTGCCATATCAGTAAATCCTCCAGGCTATCCCAGCCAATTAAAAAATAGATGGCCGTTTGCGCTCCCCATTGCTGGCGTAACAGGCGCAGTGTGTCAACCGTATAGGATGGTCCGGGCCGCTCCAGATCAACACGCGAGATCGAGAAGTGCGCATTGCTGGCAATCGCCAGTTCCAGCATTGCCAGGCGATGTTGCGCCGTCGTCGCCAGAGTATCTGGCTTATGCGGCGGATGTCCGGCAGGCACAAAAACCATTTCGGCAAGATCGAGCGCGTGGTAGACTTCCCCGGCGATTACCAGGTGTCCATAATGAACCGGGTCAAAGGTACCGCCAAGCACACCTACGCGCCGCATGTCCGGTGACGGTCTGTAATATTCCAACGAATCACCAATCCTTAAAGGAACATTTCTATCAGGCAGAGCTATTTCCGCATAGTCTAACGAGTACTCAATGCTGATTTTATATGTCCCCGCCTGAGCTTTCGACCAGCAGGTCTACATTTGGCAAGGCTTTGTGTAGCGCGCACATCACCTCAGTAACGGTTTCATAGCGCCCGCCCGGCATCCAGAAACGCAGGGTGAGCATCACGATTTGCGCGGTATAGCCTGTGTTCGAGCCGGTCGTGCCGCCAAACGTACCTGTGAACCGGCTGACGGCGACGGTCGGTTCAGGTTTGACCAGCACATTCTCCATCTCGCGCACGATCTTGAGAATGAGCGCGGGTGTTTCATCTTTATTAAATTCTTCCTGTGGCAAACTCAGCGTAATAGTGGCGCGTCTCTCGTGGTACTGGGTGTTATTCACCACGATGCCGCCAAACACGAGCGCGTTCGGAATCGATACATCTTCGCCGCTTACCAGGCGCAGGCGCGTGGCGCGCAGTTGCACATTCTCCACTTCTCCCGTATATGTGGCAGTCGTGATCTGGTCGCCGATATGAAAAGGACGCTCCACCAGAATATATAAGCCGGCGACCAGGTCCTTCAAAATATCCTGAATGGCGAATGTGAAGGCCACCGTCAAGGCGGAAATGACCGTCACCGGAACCGCAATCGAAACTTGCCAGAGCGAGAGTATCCAGAAAACAATGACCGTCAGAGTGATACCATAGACAATACGCGCCAGCAAGGTGCGAATGTTGATGTCCAGGTGTCGCTCACCCAATCGCCCGATGATAAGCCGCATCAAAGTTCGTCCAACACCAATACCCAGCCCAATAATCAGCAACGTCAGGATAATATTTCCCAGGATACCGAGAACCGCGCCGGTGACATCTACTTTCTGCCATCCAGAAATAATTTGGGACCAGAGCGAGCCGAGGAAATTAATATTCGTGTTGATAAAGAACAACACGAAAATAATCGCGATGAGGATAAAAGGAACGAGAATAGCAATACCGATAGTCTGTATCACCCAGTCATCCAGCACTGTCGTCTTCATGCGGCGCACCGCCAGGCGGCGCACAACGTACCCGATACTTAGATCAGCCAGGACAATCACAATTGATAGAACAATACGCAAGATCAAGTCTGTCATTTTAACACCATCGTCAGAAAATACTCAAAATATAAGCAATGTTGACCCAGATTATACTACATTAGCGATTTTCGGCATAGTACGGCCACAATTCCGGGTAAGCGTCAGGGTTTGTGAATGATTGCAGAAAGAACCAGGTTAGGGAAAGGGCAAAGGCGACCGCAAGGGTCGCCTCTACTATGACACGACATGGCTCCCCAGGCCCGTTCTTAGTAGAGGCGACCCTTGCGGTCGCCTTGTTTCCCACCATCATTCAGGGCGACAATGGCCGCTCCTTTCAGGGATGGCCGGCACGCCCAAATCACTGTTCCTTGTCGGAGGTGAGAGCCGCGCGCAGCAGGGGTTTCGCGCGCTGGAAGTAGGTTTTCGCGGTCGCTTCGGGTATGTGCAACGCCCGGCCAATCTCGGCGAAACTTTGCTGGCCGGTATAGCGCAGGCGCACAACGGAACGATAGCGGGGTGACAGGCTCGAGATGGCTCGTTGCAATTTCTCCTGGAGTTCGTGATGTTCGGTGATCTCTTCGGGCAGGGGGCTGGGATCGCGC
>DASTKD010000205.1:0-3811 GCA_035716135.1 Ktedonobacteraceae bacterium | reverse complement strand
AAAATGCATTTCCGATTGGTGGAACTCCAACGATCGTGATAAATGAATCGGCTGGCAATATTCATGTGGAGCGGGGAAACAGTCTTACTATTGAGGATGTTAAGAAGAGCAGCTTCTTTAATGACCCCAATAACATTGGTGTGAAGTTCAATCAAACAGGCAGCACTATTACCGTAAACGTTGATACAGGCAACAGCTTCTTATCATCAAACAGTGTTGATTTCAACATCACTGTTCCAGGAGATGCCAACCTGCAAATTCAGACGACTTCAGGTGATATTAGCGTCAATAATACGAGCGGGGCCATGTCATTAGCAACCGTTTCTGGCAACATTTCTACGGCAAACGATACGTTTGCTCCTGATGCCGTCTTGAGTACAACATCAGGTGATATACACTCAACGCAAGATCAGTTCAACGGCGATGCCGGTTTTACCACCATCTCAGGCGACATCAGGATGGATCAGGATACGTTGAGTGGTCCGGCAAAGGCGAATACGACTTCCGGCGATATCGAATTTAATGGCACCATTGCCACGTCGTCCCCATCGTCAGCGACGTACCAGTTTAATACCGTCAGCGGAGACATTCACATTGGATTGCCATCCAGTACGAATTTTAATGTTCAGGCTTCAACCGCCTCCGGTTCGATCAATGCTGATGACTTCCCGACCATTAACGTGCAGGATGCGAATCATGGGTCAGGCAGCCAGGCCAGCGGAACGGTTGGTACTTCCCCTGGCGCGTCGCTGACTATCGGCACAACCAGTGGTGATATAACCATTCACCAGAATTCGTAACGGTTGTAAGGACGCCTTATACCCTCCGCTTGTTGATGCTCTCTATATACTAAAGATGAGATGGTGTCTTGTGTGTGGCGATGTGGGAGGATTGAGGAGGGAGAGGGTGCTGGCGCGAACTTACTTTCATGATGTGGCTGACCGCGTTCGTGAACTGTCTGGATGTAGAGCGGTTCTGCTTGTGTTGAATAATCCTGCGATAGAACCCGGTCGTTTCCTGCTACAGGAGTTGCCTGTCAATACGCATCTTTTTGGCGCGTTGGAACTGGCCGATCTGTTGCGAGATGAACGGGTGCGCGCATTATGCGATGTGGCATGTCAAAGCGGGCAAATGCGCTGCATTAACGATGGCTGTTTCGTTGCGGGCGCATTACTGGCGCGGGATGTGGCAATTGCGCCTCTGGAATGTACTTCCGGTCTATTGGGATATGTTATGCTGGTCGATGCTATGGAAGGAAGCTTTACACCCGGCGATGCTTGCTTGCTGAATAGCTATCTGCCGGCAATTATGCCAGATATTGAAAGTCATGCGCGGATGCTGAATACTACAGGCAATGGTTCGTCTGGTGGACGGGGAGTTGCGGCGGCAATGGACGGAAACACCTTGCGTCGCGTGGCTTCTGATATGAAAAATGACCTCATTGCGATGGTCAGTCACGAACTGCGCGCGCCCCTGACAGCCATTAAAGGCTACGCGGGCCTGTTGCAGGCGTACAGCCTGAATGATTGCCGACAAGAGCAGGAGAACGAATCTGAAACCACCATTACGTCCGTTCGCCAGCAGCACTACCTCGATATAATCATGGATCAGGCCAGCCATCTGGAGATATTGATGGGTGATCTGCTAGATGTCTCTCGTATCCAGGCTGGCAAACTGGCTTTGCGCTACACAGAAGTTGATCTCGCCTCTCTTTGCCAGCAGGTAGTACGTCTTGTCTGGCAGCGTATCGACCAGCCCGGTCAAGATCGTCATACGCTGCGTTGCGAAGTATCACCTGACCTGCCACCGCTTCAAACGGATGCCAACAGGCTCCAGCAAATTTTGCATAACTTGCTGGATAACGCCGTCAAATATTCGCCCGATGGCGGCTTGATCGAACTCCGGGCAAGTCTGGATACCCCGGCATTCAGCGATGATGCTTTGCGCCAGCAAAATGAAACGCGACCTGGAGTGCTGATTACTATTTGTGATCGGGGTATTGGTATGAGTCCGCAGCAGCGCGCGCGTCTCTTTCAACCGTTTAGCCGCTTAGATCATCCTGTTGCCAGCCAGGTACAGGGAGCCGGGTTGGGGCTATATATCACGCAAAAACTGGTTGAGGCCATGCAGGGTACTATCGAACTGACCAGCCAGGAAAATAAGGGAACGTGTGTAACTGTACGGCTCCCCCTCTTTCAACCAGGGAAGGTGCATTTGCTACATCCGGTGAATGAACTGTATGGCGTTCATTCTTAAAAATGAGATTAGCGTATATTAGAAAATGATGAGTTTTTTATTGTTGACTTGTGCTTTTTGCCTGCGTGCTGTTATGCTTAACTCATGGACAGTTTGAACATGAAACTGTACTCATGATAGACAAAACGAAGCGAATAGACAAGAGACAAGGAGTACTGATATGCAAACAAAAAAAGGCCGTGGTCGTGGCTTCGCATCTATGACCGTTGAGAAAAAGCGTGAAATTGCCAGCAAAGGCGGCAGAGCGGCTCATGCTCTTGGCACTGCCCACAAGTGGACAAGCGAAGAGGCACAGGCTGCCGGGCGCAAAGGCGGTTCCATCAGTCGTCGTCGCCCCAAGGGTACTGCTCAGGCGTAGG
Source organism: Ktedonobacteraceae bacterium (assembly GCA_035716135.1). Taxonomy (GTDB): domain Bacteria; phylum Chloroflexota; class Ktedonobacteria; order Ktedonobacterales; family Ktedonobacteraceae; genus CF-113. The sequence continues at coordinate 1,196 of DASTKD010000205.1, read as the reverse complement.
TATGTGAAGTATCTCTAGCAAAGGCTGGCGTAAAAACCAGCCTTTCTTGATTCATGGGAGTTGCATGTAAAGCTGGGGGTCAACCCAGACATTGTGTAAGAGGACCATAAAATGCACATGCGGGCCGGTCGATGCGCCTGTGCTGCCCTCGTAGCCGACGATTTGCCCTTTGGTCACGTTCTGACCAACTTTCACGATGAAATGATCCATATGCCCGTAAATGGTGGCGAGGTAATTGCCATGATTTATTTTAACCGCCCAGCCAAGCCCTGACCAGTCCCAGCCTACCCAGATCACCTGCCCTGTATCGGCTGCTGTAATGGGCGTTCCATAAGGGGCTGCCAGATCGATGCCGCTGTGAGGTTTCCAGCAGCCGCACCAGAGCTGGTATTCGTTGTGGCCGAACACCTGAGAAATCACGGCCCCCTGAATGGGACGCTGCATCTGTCCGGTTCCCTGTACCCCACTCGCGGTAATATACGTCGCGCAGGTACTCCAGATGTCGGTTCCGCGACAAGAACCGCCGCTATCGCCGCTGCTTAACGCCGTGACGGTGGGTGAGACGGCCTGTTGTGACGTGCCGATGGCATTTGACTGCGAGCTTGAAAATAGTCCACCAATATCCTGGGCAATGGTGGACGTGTGCTGGCTATTGCCAAGCGGAATCACAAACAACGATGCCAGTGTGATAACCAGCATTCCGCCGATTAAAACGCCGGGCAGCACAATGCGCCGCCTGTGCGGAGCGGTAAAGCTCAGTGGATCGGTGCGTGTGCGCTTGCTCGAGGCCGGAATGACGATTGGCACTTTGACGCTTGTATGCGGTGAACGCAGCGGCGCGGTCGAAGTCGCGGCGGGCAATTTGGCGGTAGTATCTGGCGATGAATTGCTATCTGTCAGCGGTTGAGTTCCTCGTGGCTCAGGTGAAGAGAACATTGTACATCCTCGCTCTACAAGATTACATAGTCGGGCTTACACTGGCTAATGTACCTGAAAAAATAGACAACGGCTACCAGGCAAGCGATGTTATAGGGCAAATAGGCTAATGCGCGTCGCGCATCTTTACCAGAATAAACACAGGCACAGCCAGATTTAGCATATGTACTGCTCCCTTGTTCTCTGACTCCTCAGCGCCTGCGGCGCTTCGCAAGGTTTTTTTGTGTGAGATGAGGTGTTCTGTGTCGCCTGCAGGCGAC
>DASTKD010000204.1:0-6735 GCA_035716135.1 Ktedonobacteraceae bacterium | reverse complement strand
CTCAGCATGACAATACCTGACCGCTCTGGTTCGCGCTAATTTATAGTGTGCCGGGCAGGATGTCGAAACTGCTGCTGCCGCTATCGACTATCGCCAGGTCAGGCTTGCCATCCCCGTTGAAGTCGGCTACGGCCAGTCCATCAGAGAAGAGGCCCGCCGGTTTAGTCGTAGGGGATTGGAAGGTACCGTTGCCATTGCCCGGCAGGATGCTCACGGTGCTGTCATTATATGCCGGGCGTTGCTCTTACCTGTCCCAGGTGATGGGAAGATGTTTCAGCCCGTAGAGGAAGGAGCTTGGTCTCAGTTCCAGTGGCGCACTGTCTACCCTGTGCAGATTGGGGAAGCGTTCGAGCATGTCCCCCAGCGCAATGCACGTTTCCAGGCGCGCCAGTGACGCGCCCAGGCAAAAGTGAATGCCGTAGCCAAAGCCCAGGTGGCGATTAGGCGTGCGATGAATATCAAATTGATCGGCATGGGGAAACTGCGCCTCGTCCAGGTTGGCGGAGGCGAAAAGTGGCAGCACCTGATTGCCCGCCTTGATCTCATGCCCATATAACACGGTATCCTTCATGACGATACGCGGCATCGTATGCACCACTCCTCGATAGCGCAAGACTTCTTCAATTTCAATGTTTTTACAGATGTGGTTTGCTAACTTTCTGGAAACACAGTCTGGCTTTTCGCAAATTCGTTACAGGCAAAAAATGCATATTTGACATTGATGCCAATCTCTTGTATAGAATCTGATGTAACTCCCTGATAGACGGGAGGCACTAGAAGAAGGATGAACGATGAGCGATGGTGTGTTTCGGTCAAACGACCCGGTGGATGGGGCGCGAGTCCAGCAGGCAGCCATCGAAGGTCCCACATTAGAGACTACGGCCTCTACTGGTGACTGGCATGTGGTCGAATTATTGCGCAATGGCGATGAAGCCGCTTTCGTCGTCCCGGTAGACAGCTACCATAAGGCTATGCTGCGTCTGGCTACGATCTTTGTGACGAGACGTATGGTGGCAGAAGAGGTCGTTCAGGAGACCTGGATGGCGGTGCTTGAAGGTCTCCCGCGTTTCGAGGGCCGTTCTTCCCTCAAGACATGGATATTTCGCATTCTCACCAACCGTGCTAAGACACGCGCGATACGCGAAGGGCGTAGTATGCCCTTCGCTTCGTTTGCTGATGTACAAATCGAGGATGATGAACCGGCTGTAGACCCCGATCGCTTCCGGCCACCCGGCGCGCAGTGGGCTGGCGGCTGGGTCTCATTCCCTGCTACCTGGGAAGAGCAGCCTGAAGAGCGTGCGCTCACAATGGAAACGCGGGCGTATCTTGAAAGAGCCATTGATACGTTACCTCCCAATCAACGCGAGATCATCACCTTACGCGATGTCGAGGGCTGGTCTTCAGAGGAAACCTGTAGCTTGCTGAGTATTTCCGAAGGGAATCAGCGTGTGCTGCTCCATCGAGCGCGTGCAAAGGTGCGCAACGCTTTAGAGAAGTATTTTACAGAAAAGTAGTCCTGATCGTAATTTGATCGTCTGAATTGTAACGAAACGGAACGTCATAAGACTATAGTAAATCACCTCCGGTGATAAGGATAGATTAGGATGATCTGCTCGTCCCAGAAAACAAGAAAGTGCAGGACTGGTATTGGTAAACGAAAATGTAATCACCTGCCAGGAATTCGTAGAAATGGTCACAGATTACCTGGAGCATACTTTGCTGCCAGAGATGCGCGCGCAGTTCGAGAAACACGCCGAAAACTGCCCCGGCTGCGATACCTATCTCGACCAGGTACGGCGAACGATTAGTATGCTGCAACAGGTAGCAGATGAGCCGGTGTCTGCTGATACAAAGCAGAAACTCTTGCAAGCCTTCGGCCAGTGGCAGCAAGAACATAAGCGCGATGGTACATAGCGTCAGCAACGCATAGGAAGGAATAAGGAGATGTGTGGTATCGCTGGATGGATTGACTGGCAGGAGGACCTCACTCGCCAGGAGTCACTGGTCGAGCGTATAGCGGACACGCTCTGTCACCGGGGGCCGGATGCGCAGGGCCAGTGGATTTCTCCGCGCGCGGCTCTGGCGCACCGCCGCTTGATCGTCATTGATCCACAGAGTGGCGGGCAACCGATGGTGTATCAAGAAGGAAATCAAACCTACGCCATCACCTATAATGGAGAGATTTATAACTTCCGCGAGTTACGACGCGAGTTGGAGGGCTACGGCCATACTTTCCGCACGCTCTCAGATACGGAAGTTATCTTGCACGCCTATGCGCAGTGGGGAGAAGCGTGCGTGCGGCGTTTGAACGGCATCTTAGCCTTTGGCCTGTGGGATGAGCAGAAGCAACAACTCCTGCTGGCGCGTGACCACCTGGGCGTCAAGCCACTTTATTATGCGCGGCGAGGCAGCGCGATTCTTTTCGGCTCAGAGCTAAAGGTGTTGCTGGCTCACCCGCTTGTCAAAGCGGAGGTTGACGCCGTTGGTCTGGCCGAGATCTTGACCTTCGCGCGTGTGCCTGGTTCGGGCATCTATCGTGATGTGCATGAATTACGGCCCGGCCACCTGGCGCTATGCCGCGAGCAGGGCATACACATCAGCCGCTACTGGTCGTTGCGCAGCGCCCCGCATACCGACGATCTGCCAACCACCGCCGCATATATCCGCTCGCTGCTGGAAGACACGGTCAAGCGCCAGTTGATCGCCGATGTTCCGATTGTGACACTGCTCTCCGGCGGGCTGGACTCCAGCGGGCTAACGGCTATGGCGGCCAGCGAATTCAAACGCGAAGGTAGAGAGTTGCACACCTATTCCATCGATTTCGTGGATAGCGCGCAGCATTTCCAGAGTACTCCTTTACATCCTTCATTAGATGCGCCCTGGGTCAAGCGCATGTCCGAACATGTCGGGTCGCGGCATCATACTATTATGGTTGATACGCCGGCGCTGGTAGAGAGCCTGCTGGTGCCACTGTACGCCCATGACTTCCCAACGGCGGGCCAGATGACCAGTTCGCTTTACCTGCTGTTTCACGCTATGAAGCAAGATGCGACGGTGGCGCTTTCCGGCGAGTCAGCCGATGAGGTCTTCGGGGGCTATCCCTGGTTTCATAGCGAAGCCGCGCTCAACGCGCAAACTTTCCCCTGGACGGCTGCCTTCCTGGGGCGTAGAGACAGTGGCCTGTCGTGGTTATCGCCTGATCTCGTGCAAAAAGTGCATCCAGATGAACACATCGAGCAGCAGTATCGCCAGGCCATCGCCGAAGTTCCCGCGCTGGAGGGCGAGGACGCGCTGGAGATACGCAGGCGCGAAATGTTTTACCTCAATCAGACCCGCTTCCTGCCCTTTTTGCTGGAACGCAAAGACCGTATGAGTATGGCGACCGGCTTTGAGGCGCGCGTTCCTTTCTGCGATTACCGGTTGGTCGAATATGTCTGGAACATTCCCTGGGCCATGAAAACGGTCGATGGCATCGAAAAAGGCATCTTGCGTCGCGCATTTGCGCAGGTATTGCCTGAAGATGTACGCAATCGCAAAAAGAGTGCCTATCCCAGCGCGCAAAACCCGGCCTATATCGAGGCCATCCGCGCCTGGGCGCGGCAAATCGTCAACGACTCCAACGCGGCCATCGCGCCTTTCCTCGATACGCAAGTTGCGCGGTCGCTGGTGGAAAACAATACCATCGACATCCCCGGCATCACCCTTGTACCTCTCTACGAGCATATCATCCACATGGACGAGTGGCTTAGAAAATACGAGGTCACGCTGTCTGTTTAGGATGCTTCTGGTTCAATGAATGTGAGCAAGCAAAACCGGTAAGGCGGCGCGTCTTACCGGTTTTGCTTGCTCACATTCAGCAGAATGATCGAATTTTTGTATCGTTTTCTGGCAAAATATGGTAAACTGATAGATATTTGTCAGGATTGGGAGACAGGTTAAGTCATGGCTCAGAAAGAATCCCGGCTCCTCAATGCGCGTAAAACGGCCTCTTCTCAGAAGGGCAAGCAGCAGACGAATCATGCTTCTCCTGCTGACTTCCTGGCAGGTGGTGGTGAGATGGGAGAACGCATACGCGCTACCGATTGGTCGAAAACGTCGCTGGGCGCGGCTGAGAGATGGCCGCAAAGTCTGAAAACGATTGTGCGCATTATGCTTACCTCTCGTCAACCCATCTGGATTGGCTGGGGACCTGACCTGATTAAACTGTACAATGATCCCTATAAAGCTATCGCGGGGGGCAAACACCCCGAAGCGCTTGGTCAGCCTGCTTCAGTGGTCTGGCGCGAAATCTGGGACGATATTGGGCCGCGATTGCAAACCGTCATACAGCAAAATGAGGGAACGTATGACGAATCGCTCCTGCTACTCATGGAACGCTACGGGTATCAGGAAGAGACCTATTATACCTTTTCCTACAGCCCCGTTCCTGGCGATCAGGGAGGGGTAGAGGGTATTATCTGCGCGAATACGGATGATACGCGGCGCATTATTGGTGAGCGGCAGGTGAAATTGCTGCGCACCCTGGCTGCCGAAACGGCTGATGCTCGCACTATCGAGGCGGCATGCCGTCTCAGCGCAGCAAGCCTGGAACAGAATTCGTATGACATCCCCTTTGCCATGTTGTACCTGCTCGATCACGAGAAGCAAACGGCCTATCTTGCCGGAACTTCTGGCATTCAAAAAGGACACCCGGCTGTTCCTGAAGTGGTGGCTCTTGATGCTTACGCGGTGTGGCCTTTCCATGAAGTGATAAGAACCGGGAAGGCTCGTATCATTTCTTATCTGGGCGACCTGTTTGACGACTTGCCTGTGGGGGCATGGAAGAATCCGCCCCACCAGGCGGTGATCCTGCCCATCGCGCCATCTGGTCACACGGGGAAAGCGGGCATGTTGCTGGCTGGTTTGAATCCTTTTCGCCTGTATGACGAGGAGTATCAAGGGTTTCTCAACCTGGTCGTGGGCCAGATTGCTGCCAGCATTGCGAATGCGCAGGCGTATGAGGAGGAACGCGAACGCGCCGAGGCTCTTGCTGAGATCGACCGCGCGAAGAAAGCTGAACTGCGAAATGTAGAAGAGAGTGAAGCACGCTTTCGGACACTCGCGGATAATATCTCCCAATTTGCGTGGATGGCTGACGCGAATGGATGGATTTTCTGGTACAACCAGCGCTGGTACGACTATACAGGAACTAATTTGCAAGATATGCAAGGGTGGGGATGGCAAAAAGTCCATCATCCCGATCATGTGGGACGGGTCGTTGAGAGGATTCGCCATTGTTTTGAAACGGGAGAAGGATGGGAAGATACCTTTCCACTGCGGGGGCGAGATGGGACATATCGCTGGTTCCTCTCAAGAGCCATTCCTATTCGGGATGAGCAAGGTAAGATCATACGTTGGTTTGGTACTAATACCGATGTCACCGGGCAAAAGCAACTGGAACAGCAAAAGGATGATTTTATTGGCATCGCCAGTCACGAGCTAAAAACTCCCGTCACCAGCCTGAAAGCCTATGCGCAATTACTGGAGCGGCGTTTCCGGCAGGGAGGCGACGCGCGTTCAGCGGAACTGCTACAGAAAATGGATATTCAGTTAGATAAGCTGACGAGCCTGATCGGAGATTTGCTCGATGTCACAAAGATAGAAAGCGGGCAATTGCTCTTTCAACATTCCTCTTTTGATTTCAACGTACTGATCAATGAGACCGTCGAAGAAACGCAGCGTACAACAACCAGGCACACCATTGTCAGGAAACTTGCCCCATCCGTCACCCTTTCCGCGGACCGTGATCGCATTGGACAGGTGTTGACCAACCTGCTCACCAATGCCATCAAATATTCCCCGCAGGCAGAGACCGTCGTGGTGAAAACGGTTCGCACAGATGATGCTATAATTACCTCTGTACAAGATTTTGGCATTGGCATTCCCGGCGAAAAGCAGCCGCGCATCTTTGAGCGCTTTTTTCGTGTCGGCGGAGAGACACGAATCACCTACCCTGGGCTGGGGTTAGGTTTGTATATCTCGGCGGAATTTGTCAAAAGACATGGTGGGTCTATCTGGGTCGAGAGTGAACAGGGGAAAGGGACGACGTTTTCTTTCTCGTTACCACTGTAACAGGCACAAAAAGAGATGCATTCCTGAAGAGAGGAGGCGACGTGCAACAGAACAAGAAGAAAATTCTGATTGCTGATGATGATCCGGCCATTCTCGATGTCCTTACCTTATTTTTGCAGGACGTTGGCTACGAAGTAGAAAGCACTACTGATGGGGAGGCCCTGCGCGATTTTCCACATGGCTATCCTGATTTGCTGCTGCTGGACATCTGGATGTCGGGCTGGAACGGGCGGGATATTTGCCTTTCCTTAAAAAGCCAGGATGCCACGCGCCACCTTCCTATTCTTATCCTCTCGGCCAATCGAGAGACGCAACACATTGCCTGCGCTGCCGGGGCCGACGACTTTCTCGCCAAACCCTTTGACCTTGATGACCTGTTGAAGAAAATTGAGCTTTATCTATAAGGCTTAACAGGGAGAAGTGTTTGACACTAATTGCACAGCGAATTCGTGCTATTAGCGGGGCAAGTCACAAGAATTCCATGAACTTTTTCTGCTATTTAGAGGATATAGAGAAAGTGAATACTATCCAGCAGGCACGAGAAAGTAGTGTCATACCGCACACCGTCTTTTCAGATAGCGAGTTGATCCAGCAGGCGCTTGCCGGTTCTCAGCCTGCTTTTGA
>DASTKD010000203.1:0-12509 GCA_035716135.1 Ktedonobacteraceae bacterium | reverse complement strand
AGGAAGCCATTCTCTCCCTCTCGCACTACGCCTGGCACGCCGCCAGTATCGCTAGCGAGTACAGGCAAACCATACGCGCTAGCTTCACAGACCACGATACCGTAACAATCATTGCGCGTGGGAAAGAGCAAAAAATCCGCGCCGATGTAGAGCTGCTCCAAAGTTTTGCGCTGCTGCTCATCGTTCTTATCCAGAAAAGGAATAACTTTCATACGTTCATGAGAGACATGCGCAGGTGGCACGCTGCCACACACGGTCAATGTGGCTTGAATGCCCCTCTCTTCCAGCTTTAACAGCGTTTCATAGGCGATAGGACCGCCCTTGCGCTCCCAGTTCGTGCCGATAAACAGCAGGCGGCAATGATCTGTCTTCTGGCGGTGTTCCGCGATGTCAGCGGTTGGATTCTGTTCAAAGTTGGCCCCAAAGGGAATGATACGCACTTTTTCGTACTCTGCATGGTAGTAGTCAATGGCGGATTGAGCGGCCCATTGTGAGGGATAAAGGGCAAATCTAGCCTGCTTGATGGCAAGAGCTTCGAGCGCATCCACTTCACGCGCCGAGAAACGCAGCAGCGACGAAAAGTGCTGGTGGTAGTTTTCCAACAGTGCAAAAGTAGCATCTTCAATCAGAATAATGGGGATAGTCGTGCGCAAACAGGCAATTTCTGTGGCCCCCGCCACAGCCACAATAGCATCAAAATGCTGCTCCGCCAGTTTCTTTTCGATATGGCTTGCATAATGCTTCGCCAGCGCAAAGGTGTGATTATACGCATAATTGCGCTTAAACAAAGCCTGCGACGCCTTATGAGCTACTTTACCGATCAACTTCCTCCGGGCAGGAATTGGTCCGATAAAGGTCACATCGCCGCATTGCCTCTGTAATGTCTGACCAATGTGGTAAATGGTACCCGACCAGGGGCGTCTATCCATTGGATCATGCGCGGTAAGGAAAGCAATCTTAAAGCGCCCATCTAGAGTAGTCATACACATGTCTCTCCGTTTTGCAAATGTATCTGTCGCCAGATTCCACAGCGCCTGCTACTTATCCCGCCTCCCGAAAATATAGGCTACCCCTTTCGCAAGGGTAACTACAGGGTGAATCACATAGAAAATGCCATAGAGATGTAAAGGCAGGTGCGAATGGCTCAAATAGCGCCGGCCAATGGTAGCCTTCGAGGGAAAGAGCGCGCGCAGGGCGGCTTTCCACAGGTCAGCCGTGCTGTCAACCATGGCGCGGCGCGCGATAATGCGCCGCGCCTGCCAGCGCTGTGAAGCCAGAGCTTTCATAGCGTCCGGCATCGCAAAACGCTCAACAATTACGCGGCTCACCAGGGGCGGGCGCAACTGTTTCAAAACGCTGGCGGGAATTTCTACGGCGAAGAGGGTCGAACACCACGACAGGCAGTAATACAGCGTGGTGGCGAGATTTTGACGCCGCGCGCGCTGCGCCAATGCTACCCAGTCCATGTCCTCCTGAATGGCGCGGAGCATCACAACCAGGTCATATAACCAGAGCAGGCGCGTAAAGCCGTGAAAGCGATAATGCCAGCACAGGTAGAGCAGATGATCGATGTGATCCATCGTCAATACCGGCTCGCCAAGTAGCTCGATATGCCGCGCGCGCTGCCACAATTCGCGAGCGTCAAATCGCGCGCCAATGTCGCTTGGATGCGGAGCGGTATGCAGTTCAATCAGCAGTTCCAACCACGAATCGGCCTGTTTTAAGATGTAGTTATAGCCTGTGCGCGTGGCGTCAGTGGTATTCGAGCGGAACTCCTCGTAGAAGATAAAGCCGCGTTGCGTCAGTAGCTCGCTCGCCTTCTCTAAATCACCGGGCTGGATGAAGGCATCGACATCATGATAGGTACGCAGGTGCGGCTGCGCGTAGAACTGGTAAGCCAGAGCGGGTCCTTTGAATAACATCAGGAGAATATCTGCTTCGTGAAACGCATGGAGTACATCACGCAGCATATGCTCCAGGAACAGGTTTTGCAACGCCTCGGTGCGGTGCATAGTCAGCATCGCCTCAGCAATCTGTTCCCCAAGCACCTGTGAGAGTTCTTCGCGCGAAAAATTGGCACAGAGAATCGGTATCAAACGTGGAAGCTCTTCATTTGTATTCAGGTTTAACATCTGATGTCGCGCCCTGACATCTCCAACGCTAAATTTGAGCAGTTGCGCCAACACATCCCGATCATTCATCCTGTCCTCTGCCACCCGTCGACCCACCATTTCAGGAGCGGCACCATCAAACCCGGCCACTAAAACCTTTGTTCCCATATACGGTGTTCACCCTCCACGATGCTCTCTGAAAATCGATATATTGAGATATGCCATAGTGTAAAGAAACAAGCCTGTACATCTTGCTCATTATTCATTTTGAGTGTAGCAGCAGCGAAGACGGGAAAAGGCAAACATCCGGTTAAGATCGGGTTACAAAAGAGCAACCGCGCTGCCGATTTCTCAACCGCGTGACACTTATTTCTATCGGTAGGAAGAGGAAGTAAGCACATGCCAGCAGGCCGCGGCCTGCTGGCATGTGCTTACTTCCTCTTCCTACGCTGGGAGAAGGTTCGCATCAGGAAGCGTCGTAGGTATCACCACCAGAGCTGTCAGATGGCATTACATCGGAATTGCTACTACTGGGAGCGTGGAACGATGCTCCAACGGCGGGACAGGGGTAGCTCGTTGGCGCGAGCGGGTCTGTCCACAGGCTTTCGCCATCGGAGTAGACGAAGTAAAACGACTTGCATCCTGCCGGCAGCGTCACTGTTGTCTTGAAAACCGCCCCGGCGCTATACGAGCCAGAGCTAAGCGTCATGGAATATGGCACTTTGTCTACATAGACCTTTGCCGACGTTGGCGCGGTGCCAAAAGTATCGGTGTAGGTCGTCTGGAACGTAAAGGCGGTACTTGCGGAACTGGCCGACGACTGCGTCAGGGCAATTGGCGTGATCGACGGAGCCGGGAATCCTTCGTAGGTGGCGTTGGACGTTCCATCGCTAAAACGCATACGGAAGTAATGCACGCCAATGGAAAGGCTCGCTGTGGTGTAGGTATAGGTCACACCCTGCTTAAAATTCGTTCCCGATGTCTGCTGCATGGTATGTGCCACGCCATCAATATCGATGACGGTCAGAGTCGGCGCTTTGCCGGTCGGTGACGAATACTTCGCTTTATAGGTGACGGGTACGCCGGGTAACGCTACGGACGGGCTAAGACTCGTCAATACCTGGAAAGGATTGATAGTTGGAGCTGGTATGGGTACATTGTACGGTAGCGTAATCATGCCCGTTCCATCCGAGAAGTTGAAGCTGGTCGTGTGAGAGCCAACTGGCAGCTTGCTCTTGTATTGATAGAGGATTCCCGCGCTGGATGTTCCGGCAACCGTCATCGGAATAGCCGTACCATCAATCACCACGTTATGAACAGCAGGCGTGTCGGTTCGCGTATAGATGATGCTAAAGGTAATCGCAGTTGAAGGCGAACCCTGCTGCGGTGTAATCGCGCCTGCTACATTGGGTATGCGCAGGGGCGACGGCATTAGTAGCGTCTGCGAAAAGTTGAGCTGATTGAGGATCAGCGGCGAAAGTGGTGTCTGGTTATAGTTGAAAAAGTCGGTCAGATTGCTAATATTGGGGTTGGCGTCACGCTGACCAAGATTTGGCAAGTTCCAGTTTTGCTCAACGTATTTCACAAATGAACTGAACTCACCAAATTGATGCGAGATATAACCAACTTTGGCATAGGGCGAAACGACGATGAGGGGAACGCGCGGACCTAAACCCATACCGTCAACCAGGTTCGAGGGGGGCGCGACATGATCGTAGAAACCGCCCCAGTCATCCCAGGTGAGGAAGATAGAGGTACTGTTCCAGTACGGGCTGTTCATGACGGCGTTGATCTGCTGGGTAACGAAATTTTGCCCGCCCTGCAACGCCAGCGGGGGATGGTCGGTATTGTTGCCAGTCGGGATAATCCAGGATACATTGGGCATGTTATTCGTCTGGACATCTTTGGTGAATTGGGTAATACTGTGAACATCGTTTGGCGACCCCGACAGGCCACTAATCATCATCGGATCGTCCCAGATCGGTACCTGGCTATAGTAACGCCACGTCAGCCCGGCATTCTTCAGCAAATCGGGCAATGTCTGGACACTATAGCAAGGGTAGGACCAGAAATCGTTGCTCACTCCATTTTCGCGCGAGGGCATCAGCGTATTGGGAGACGACTTACAGCCCTGCTGCTGCGGCGTGTCATACATATCGACGTTCTGCGCAGCCATCATTGCCATGTGATTCGGCGTGCTGCTGGTGGCATAGGAAGTGAAGAAGTAATCGCTGAGACCGAAGTGCTGCGCATAGCTCCAGTAGTTGGGAATGTCAGATTGTTTATATTGATAAAAGCCATGCGAAGCGAAGCCATCCATCTTCCCACCATCGATAGCGGCGGCTGTGGCCGAAGCGCCATGATTGTAGTCGCTGGGAACTGGATTAGGGTCTTGCGGCAAAACCACGCCATTAGCGCCGGGGAAACTGCCGAAGAAATTATCGAACGTATGATTTTCCATCATGATTATCACCACATGCTGGATGGGTGATGGTGTCGCGGCGCGCGCGGAATGGAAGGTAGGCGCGATGCGCGCGCCTGCTACTCCCACCATTAAGAGGACAAACAGGGCTATGGCCCAACGTTTTAAGACCCTCATCTTCTTCTCCGTTTCTTATGTAAAGCATGGCAAAGCTATTCCAGAATAAGCAGTTCAAGTTTAGCAGCAATGTTTTATAAATTCAATATTTCAAAATATCTATCTATGTATCAAGTTGTTTCATAGCTCTATTTAATGTCGAAAGGTTACTATTTCACAACCAATATCGGCAGATCATAACCAACCCTTTACCTTCAAATCACTCTAACCAGTGAGAAGAGAGGCTATGCTGTATGGGTGAATTTCTATCTGCAATTGAATGTAACGCTTAATCTACGTGTCTGATTATCTGAGATTGGTTAGAAAGGAATGGGTCGGTTATGGTAAACAAAAAATGGATAGCAACACTGCTGGCGCTCACGCTTGCTGTGATTACAGCAGGCGTTTTTGTAGTGCCTCACCTGCAATCTGCTCATGCGGCCTCGACAACACTCACCGCTTCACCAAAGTCGGAGGTGTACGCGGCATCTTCTACAATTACGGTGCAGGGTAATAATTATGGAGCCTCTGAATCCGTCAACATCTACTGGAACTATACCGGCCCAGGCACAGGCACGCTGGAGACAACCGCTACCGCGAGTGGTACCGGAGCTTTTACTACCAGATTCCCTGTGCCACTCGCACCGACCGGCACGTACACCATCGCTGGCGTTGGGGTCACTTCCAGCTTTGTCGCCACGGATACCTTTCAATTGCTGCCGCAGTTAATTATGAAACCGGAGGCGGCTGGCCCCGGATCAACGGTTCACGTCTTTGGTAATGCTTTTGGCAACGCCGAACATGTCAATGTGTACTGGGACTATACCGGTCCCAGCACCGGAACGTTACTCACCACAGCCACCAGTAACACTACTGGATCATTTAACGTTACGGCCATCATCCCCAAAACCGCCACGCCAGGCACCTATCCTGTTGTCGGAGTCGGGCAAACCACGAATACTACCGCCAGCTTTTCCTTCATCATCTACACGCCTACGCTTGCGCTCGCCCCATTGAGCGGCTCGGCAGGCTCAACGGTGACAGTGAGCGCGTATGGCTTCCAGGTCAACGAAGCTGTCAGCATCTTCTGGAATAATGGCGCAACCCCCATTCTCGTCGGGAAAACCAGTAGCAATGTCTATGGCTATCTGCCTCCCACCAACATCACCATACCGGCAGGCACGACAGCCGGAACCTATCCGGTGAAAGCCGTTGGTAATGTCTCGAAAATCAGTGTGACCACCAATTATACAGTCGTAGCGCCTGCTTCAAGTTTGAGCCTGGCGTCCGGGCCGGTGGGAGCAGCCGTTACGGTATCCGGCCAGGGATATGCGGCCAGCGAAACCGTGAATATCATCTGGAATTACACCGGTGCGACGCTGACTGTAGCAACTGTACAGGCTAATTCGGCAGGCAGTTTTAGCGCCAGCTTCGTCATTCCTGCCGTTACTAACGGCGCATATAGTGTAGCGGCGGTGGGCGCTACAAGCAGTTCCGTCACGCAAAATACCTTCACCATAGCCGCCGGAGGAGCGGTCAATCCCACTATCGGGCCTCCCGCCGCAACCATCAACGTTACTGGCACCGGATTTCTCAATCATGAATCCGTGCGCTACTTCTGGGATAGCACCTCTACCCTGCTTTTCAAAGGCGTGTCTAACGCGAAAGGGAATGTGAGTAAGGTGCTGGCAATTCCTACCAATGCCACTCCTGGAGCGCATACCATCATCCTCGCGGGCGAAACCAGCCATCTAAACTTCACCATACCCATCACCGTAGATACAACCTGGAATACCTTCGGGTTCATTAGCACGGCAACTCGCGTGAATCCCTACGAAAACGTTGTCAGCAATAGCAACGTCGCCAGTATCGTGCCAAAATGGAACGTCGCCGTTGGAGCTGGCCCGGCCAATTCCGCCGTCTACAACAACGGTACGCTTTACATTACCACGCCGGATGGCAAGCTGGACGCCTTCAACGCAGCCAGCGGAGCCTCGAAATGGCAATTCAATTCGGGTACCGGCTTTAAGAACCTTTCCTCGCCACTGGTTGACCCGGCGACTGGCCTTGTGTTCTTCGGCACCATCGGCAACGCCGGTTCGGGCATTCCCTCGCCGTTCTATGCCGTTGACGCGCAAACGGGTACCCTCAAGTGGAGCGAAATCCTGGCATGGAACATCTTTGGCGCGCCAACCCTGTCTGGCAAAACGCTCTACATCGGCGTGGCGCGCGGCCCCAATAGCACCACGCTCTATGCGCTCGATGAATCGACCGGGCATATCACCTGGCAGTATGCGGCCAAAGGCAGCGTCTGGGGGACTGTCTCGGTTGATAGCAGCACACATACCCTCTTCGCCTTTGTTGGTAATCCTGTCAGTGCGTTAGTCGCGCTCAATGCTAATTCGGGCGCGTTCCTCTGGCAATACGCTATCGCCAATGGCAATCCCTACAGCGAACTGAGTTCAGGCATCAGCGTGGCAAATGGGCTGGTGTACTTCGATGGAGAAAATGGCACCCTGTACGCCCTCAACGAGAGCGCGGGTACGCTGGCGTGGTCTACTCCCGTCGGTTCCCCGGTCATCGGCAACGCATCGTCGCCCGCCGTCACCAGCGGCGTCATTTATGTGGGTTCGCTGGATGGCAACCTCTATGCCTTAAACGCAACCACCGGCGCGCTACTATGGAAGACACCTACGGGTGGAGGCATCAGCAGTTCGCCTGCCGTTGCTAACGGTGTTGTCTATGTGGCGTCTTCTGACAAACATTTTTACGCGCTGGATGCGACAGGCGGTTCGGTGCTGTGGAGCTTTGCCAGCGCGGCTGCCGCCAATTCGTCACCCATCATCGTCAATGGCTGGCTTTATTGCGCATCAACCGATGGCAATTTATACGCATTCAGCCTTTGATTATTTTCATAGAGAAAGAGAGCAATTATGAGGCACATCAAGCGCTTCCTGCTCGTGCTAGCGTTGCTGATAGTTTCCTCGGTGGGGGCCTGGCATTTCCTGCCGCAGGTCCTCACCCACGCGAGCAGCCCTCGCGCGGGAACACCATCAACGCCGATCCAGCACGTCGTTTTCATCATGCAGGAAAACCATACCTTCGATAACTTCTTCGGCGCTTTTCCCGGCGCGAACGGCATTACCGAGCCGCAGGCCAGCAATCCTATGCGTTCCGACCTTAATCACGGGGGGGCTGCTTTGCTGGCAGCGCAGGATGGCGGCAAGATGGATGAATTCCCGGACCGGGGGCATGTCCAGTATACTCAATCAGACATTCCGAATTACTGGGCCTATGCGCAGCAGTTCGGCCTGGGTGATGATTTCTTTACCTCCGATGCATCCAGCAGCGTGCCGAATCATATTAATATGATCGCGGCGCAAACCGGCGGCCTCAACGAATCGTCGCCCCAGCAGGGCTGCAAATCCACCCAGAACACGCTGATTTCTTCTATGAACGTAAGTGACAACTCCTACTGGCAGTACCCCTGCGTATCGATCAACAGCATCGCCCAGGAACTGGATAGCGCCGGAGTAAGCTGGCACTATTATGGTGGTACGCCCATCTGGAATGCCGCGCTGATGATTAAGCCGCTTTACACCAGCGACAGCCGTAATATCATTACCAATAGCAACCAGGTTTTAACTGACATCCAATCAGGCAAGCTGTCCACCGTTTCCTGGGTCACGCCACAGAGCTTCCCGCAAAGCGATCATCCGCCCGAACCCTTACAGGGGGGGCAAAACTGGGTAACGTCCGTCGTCAACGGGATTATGAATAGCTCTTACTGGGCCAATACCGCTATCTTTCTCACCTGGGATGACTGGGGCGGTTTCTACGATCATGTGCAGCCGCCGCAACTCGATGGCCTGGGACTGGGACCGCGCGTGCCGCTCATTGTCATCTCACCCTATGCCAAAAAGGGCTACATCTCTCACACAATGGGCGAGTTCAGTTCCTTTACCAAATACCTTGAGACAACCTTTAATCTGCCCAGTCTGGGTCAGCGCGACGCAAAAAATATCAGCGACCTGTCGGATTTCTTCAATTATTCGCAGACGCCACAGCCGCCGCTGGTACTCAACAAATTGCCGCTTTCGACAACGCTGGTGGTGCCAGCGATGCCGGGAGTTCCAGGGGCCATCAATCCAACGGTTGGTGGGCCGCAAAGCAACTTCGCATTCAGTGTGATCTACACACGAACGGATATACCAGCCGTCCATAACGTGATTATCGATGGCACATCGACCTTTGCCATGACCAGAGGTACCTTTGCGAAGAACGGTACGCTCTACCAGTACAAAACAACGCTCACCCCTGGACATCATACCTTTACCTTCAATTTCTCTGATGGGACGGGGACGATTACGCTGCCCTACAATGGTGTGCCATTCCCTGGGCCGGATGTATACCCCTTTAATGTAATTCCCAGCATCTCGCCGAACAACGCGCTGGCGAATCAGACCATTGTCTACAAAGCCACTTACCGGTCTACGACAAATACGCCGCCGACGCTGACCGAAGTTGATATTGATGGCGTTCCACATACCATGCAATACTTCTCCGGGCATAACTGGCAGGTAGGCGTTACCTACATCTACTCGACCACCCTCTCTGCCGGAGAACACTATTATCGTTTCCGTTTTGCCGATGGCTCCAGCTACGGAACGTTCACCTATGAAGGCTCAACCGACCCGATTGTAACGGCCTTGATGGTAAAAGGCACGAGTGTTACTCCGACATCGGGAACAGGCTCAACCCTCTTCACGTTCCAGACGACCTATACCAATGTTTCTGGTAATGCGCCTACCTCGGCCATGTTATACGTAGACAAGACAGCGTATCCCATGACGTATGTCTCCGGTTCCTACAGCGCCGGCGCGCTCTACCAGGTACAAACGACGTTGCCCGTAGGAAGCCACACTTTCTACTCGGTCTTCTCCGATAACCAGACGAGCTGGGCTGATCCCCTTTCACCCACCACCTACGCGGGGCCGAATGTGGGAGCGGGAGCCAAAGCTGTGCCACCTGGGACGCTGATAACGCCCCCCGACACCAGCGAAATCGCCGACCCCAGTTAAGCAACGCAGGTCTTTGAGGATGGGACATACAGAAGCGACGCTCTGGTGGGCGTCGCTTCTGTATGTCCCTTGTATACTAAGGGTATAGACTTTATCAAGGGTTTGAAAACATGCATCTACCTAATTGTAACGTAATGTGTTATATACAAGTCTTATTTCGTCATAATTTGCAGATACATTAACACCATGCTGGAGAGAGGTGCAACGTGAGCCAACAGCCACCTTATGAACCACCGCAGGGGGGCCAACAACCTGGCCAGGGGCAGCCCTGGCATCAGCAGCCGACTCAGGGCGATAATACAACGCCCTGGGGTCAACAACCATTGCCGCCCGGTCAGGCAAACTGGAATCAGCAACCATTCGATCAATCTCAGTGGAATCAAATACCACCACAACAATCATACAATCAGCCTCAGTGGAATCAGCAGGCGACACAATTCCAGTACCAGCCGCCGCCACAACCGCCGCTGCCGCCGCGCCGCACGCTCTGGCAAAGGTATCGCCGGTCGAGGCCAGCGAAGATTATAAGTGTGCTGGTGCTTGTGCTGTTCATCGCCTCCATTCTGGTCGCAGTCTTGCATATCACGCCTTCCAATCCAGGCGGCATATTCAGTGGTGGAGGGAATGGAACTCCCGGCCCTGGCACGGTCGTTCCGCAACCGACGGGGCCTGGAGATGTCAAAGTGGATTTTGGCGGCAGGCAAAACCACGCCTACCCGATTCCTACGACGCTCATGGGAATCGGCGGTCTGGGCATTAGCAATGTGATCAACGCTGCCGCGCCATATTTGCCGCAGGCAAACCTGAAGTTGACACGCTTTGGTGATTTCGTCCCGACCATTTTTCCTACGGAGGCCAGCGCGACTAACCCGGCGCTACAACAATGGGCCAAGGTTGATAGCATTCTTTCTGTCATTCAACAGAATAATCTCCAGCCTATTCTGATCGTGAACTACTCTCCCACCTGGCTGCAGCCGCAGAATCAGAATCCGCCTTTGCCAAACTATTGCCTCACCAACGCCGCGAAGACGGACCCGGCTCACGTTAAACCGACATTTATTGAAAATGGGCAGGATGTCGGGGATCAGAAGTGGGGACAGTTGGCCGCGCAGGTGGTCGCGCATATTGATAAGAATTTCCCCAATCTCCACCCGTTATACGAGCTGTGGAATGAGCCGGATGGCACGGCTTACTGGTGCAAGCAAGATGGCGACCCGAACGCGAACCACGAGCGACTCGCCGAGTATAAAGCTCTCTACGCGGCCGCCGCTCCCATGATGAAGCAGCAGGCGCAACAGGATGGAATGCAGATAAAAGTCGGCGGTCCGGCGCTGGCATTCGTTAGCGCGCGAGCTTCGCTGTGGCTGCCATCGCTGGTGGATGATCCAACCACTGCGCCCTACATCGACTTTATCAGTTACCATGAGTATACGGATGCGAAATCCTGGACGCAACTCATTGCTAAGACGCAGGACCCCAGAGTTGGGTATATCGGCGAATACCAGTTGATCGCCTCCATCGTACACGCCGGACACCAGCCCAATGCCCAATCCACGCCAATTTATATTGATGAGTATAACGGCAATTCCTGTGTGCCAAACGTGTGCAGGAACGATACCAGCTATGCGCCGCTCTGGAACTCGCTTTTCATCACAGACCTGTTGAATACGGTCACAACGCACGTCTCTAACAAGGGATTGGCGACATCGATTCCGGCTGGCACAGTGTATTTCACCTGGAGCGCGCCTCCTGGACACTTTTGCATGTTCGGCCAGATCAACGCTAATCTTGATTGCTCGCCCGGCCCCGATGCGCAGGCATACCCGCAGTATTACGCGTATAAGCTGATCGGCGGCGCGGATTACCTGAATATTACCAATAACGGTTACGTGGCAAGCTCCGTTTCTTCCGACAAAAAAGGAGTGTACGTGGCCGGGTTCTATACCCAGAATCACGATAGCATTTTGATCGTCAATACTACCGGGCAGGCGTTCACGAACCTCAACGTGCTGGCAACCAATCCCGGAGAATCCACAACGACAGGCAAACTGTACTCGTTAAACAAGGACAATCTGCACATTGCTTCGCAGTCAATCCAACTCTACCAGGAAAATGGCGGGGTGGGCGCGAGCATTACCATCCCGGCCTATGCGACGGTAGCTATCTCGTTTTGAGCGAGGATGGGAGCCAGTATTGTTCGAGCGGGGTAGCCTGGGCGGGAAGCACACTACAGGCGTAGTTCTGGATGGCTTTGCCCAGGGCCTCGCGGTCGCCAAAGCTCATTTTGATCTGTGAAGCGTACAGCGCGGCAGCCGCGATGCGCTGATCCAGCGCTTCTTTAATCTGAATCTGCTCCGGCGAAAATTCGCGGCCTAATTCGCGCAGGCGTTCAGGCAAGGCTCCCTCGCGCGTCACATAGGGGAAGTCCTCGTAGAATTGAACGGCTGCGCCATGTTCGATCAAGCCTTTTGAGGCGGCGGAGACCAGTTGATGATCGACGTGTCTGCCAATGCCGAGCGGGAAATACCAGACGCTTCCCGGCAAGCGCTCATGAACGCTCAGCAGGGATTGTGACAGTTGCTCGCTGATAATGCTGTCGTCGGGATGAACTTCGCCGCCGAGCAACTGCTGGATACGGGCATAACGTCGCGCATGGCCGCGATAAATGCTATCGAGATGATCCAGCCAGAGATAATCGGCCCGCAGGTAATCAAAGGCTCTGGCGTCTTCCTGGCGGCG
>DASTKD010000202.1:0-5859 GCA_035716135.1 Ktedonobacteraceae bacterium | reverse complement strand
TGGGTGGGGACCCTTGCGGTCGCCCTGGGACATTACACACATAACCGGGTTAATCCATCAAAATGCCCAAATATCATCCTGGGAATGCAGAATGGCATTAGACAAAAAGGTGACAAGCGCAACCCACTCTGGTATGATCTGTCTGGAATCGATGTTACCGGCGACAAGGATAAAATCATGTCAAATCATGCCCACGACGATATACTGAATTACGTAGTGGATAAAATTCAAAAGCTTGCGCCTGATGAGCAAGAATGGCTGTTAGAAAACTTGATTGATCTTGTCCGCGAGAGGATAACTAATACGAACGAACCTACCCATAGCCTTTTAGAATTAGAAGGATTGGGCGCATACCTTTGGAAAGAGGCATATTCAGAATATCTCTATGAAGAAGCCTTGCATCATGTAAAACGTCTTAAACCTGAATATCAGCTTGAATTGTTCAAATTTCTGGCAGGCTCGGTTCTACAGAATGCCAGAATAGGACCGCAACATAATGTTATGGAATTTCGGGGAGCAGCCAAAGATTTCTGGCAAGAAGTGGACGTGAAGAAATATATAGAAGAGGAACGAAATTCATGGGAATGAAGTACCTGCTAAAGCGGCTTTACAAATAGCCTGCTGGTCTTACTTGAGGAGTAAACATCATGTCGTTTGACATCATTAAAGGGATGGCAACAACCCTGAAAAATATGGGCAGGAAGCCCACCACCATCTCGTACCCGGAGGAGGAGCGCGAACTACCGGCGCGTTTTCGCGGGCGGCATGTGCTGCACCGCTATGAAAACGGGCTGGAGCGCTGCGTGGGGTGTTTCCTGTGCGCGGGGGCGTGTCCCGCCGACGCGATTTATATTGAGGCTGACGAGAATAGCGAGGAGCAGCGCGTTTCGCCGGGGGAACGCTACGCGAAAGTGTTCGATATAAACATGTTGCGCTGCATCTTCTGTGGCTATTGCCAGGCAGCTTGCCCGACGGGCGCGATTACCCTTGAAAATATCTACAAGCTGGCATCGTTTTACCCGGAAGACATGGTCTACCACAAAGAGCAGTTGCTCGAACCAACAGGTGAGGCCAGCATCGGTTCAAGCGAGGTCTGGTTCGAGCCCGCTCCTGAAGATGCAAAGCAGCCTGTGCCGCAGGAGAGCGGCGTCTTCGATGGACTGGAGGCCAGCGCCGCCGCCGTTGGCCTGGGCGATTTGGCAATGGAACAGCCCGTACTCTTCGTCAGCGAAGAGCAGGACGCCGACCGCCGCCAATTTGAGAACAAGGAGGAGGCTGAGTCCAGATGATTGATGTCACTCTCATCTCATTTTTTGTGCTGGCGGTCGCCAGCGTCGCGTCTGCCCTGGGCGTGATCTTTTTCAGAAACGCCGTACATAGCGCATTGAGCCTGATCCTGACGCTGCTTTTCCTGGCGCTGTTCTATTTGCAACTGGGCGCGATGTTCATTGCCATCGTGCAGGTGTTGATTTACGCGGGCGCGATCATGGTACTCTTCCTCTTCGTCGTCACTATGCTGGCATCGGAAGCCAGTGATAACGAGCAGCGTGACCGCATTCCCTGGCAGCGTGGCGTTGCAGCCGCGCTGGGCGTCGTACTGGTTGGCGCGTTAAGCTACCTGTTGATTACCGGCGCGACTATCAATGCGAACGTTAAAGCGAGTGGCGCGAATAGCCTGGCTGCCACCGTCACGAAGCAGGGCGATACGCAGGCGTTCGGCCTGGCCTTATTTCACGGCTTCGCGTTCCCATTTGAAGTCACAAGTTTGCTGATCGTCGTCGCCATCCTGGGCGCGATGGTGCTTGGCAGGAAATCGTGAGCGGAGGCGATTATGTCTATACCGGTATCATGGTATTTAGTGGTGAGCGCGATTATCTTTACCATTGGCATAGCCGGGGTATTGATCCGGCGCAACCCGTTGATTATCTTTATGTCGATTGAGCTGATGTTGAATGCCGTTAATCTCTCGTTCGTGGCCTTCTCACATTATCTCGACTCGGTGGATGGGCAGATGTTTGTGTTTCTGGTGCTAACCGTCGCGGCAGCAGAAGTGGTGGTGGGGCTGGCTATCATTGTCTCCATTTTCCGCACGCGCCGCAACATCGATGTTGACGATATGAACATATTACGAGGCTAGTAGCATGACAAATTTAACTGTATGGATACTGGCGCTGCCCCTGCTCGGCTTTGTCATCCTGAGCCTGGCCGGACGCGCTATGGCCCGACCGGCAGTATTGACGGTAGCGCTGGGAACCACCGGTATAGCATTCCTCTTCGCCTTTCTCAGCTTTTTATCGGTGCATGGCACGCCACCATCGTCTCCCGCCGCCGGCGACCAGGTAATCTATACCTGGGTCAATTCAGGAGCGGTTGGCGCGGGGCCCAACGCGAACCCCTTAATCATCAGCTTTGGCCTGCTTTTAGACCCGCTCTCCGCCGTCATGCTGATGGTCGTGACCGGCGTAGGATTCCTCATCCATATTTACTCGGCGGGCTATATGCACGAGGAAAGTGACGGCGAATTTAGCCGTTTCTTCTCCTATATGAACTTCTTTATTTTCGCAATGGTGTTGCTGGTCAGCGCGGACAACTTCCTGTTCCTGCTGGTTGGCTGGGGGCTGGTTGGACTGGCCTCATTCCTGCTCATCGGCTTCTGGTACCAGCGCCGTTCCGCCACAGCCGCCGCGCTCAAAGCCCTGGTCATCAACATCATCGGCGACTTTGGTCTGATGATCGCCATCTTCCTCATCTTCAAGACCTATGGCACGCTGAACTTCTATAACGATAGCAACGGTACCATCGGCGTATTAAACCAGGCGGCTCCCGGCTTGACTACGACCGCTATCTGCCTGTTGCTCTTCATCGCCTGCGCGGCCAAATCGGCGCAGTTGCCGCTTTACATGTGGTTGCCCGACGCGATGGAAGGTCCCACGCCCGTCAGCGCCCTGATTCATGCCGCCACGATGGTAACGGCTGGCGTCTACCTTGTGGCACGCGCCCATGCCTTCTTCGAGGTTTCGCCCACCGCGCTGCTGATCGTGGCCGTGCTGGGTGGTCTGACTGCCATCTTCGCCGCAAGCATCGCCGTTTTCCAGCTTGACATTAAACGTGTACTGGCCTACTCGACCATTAGCCAGCTTGGCTACATGTTCATGAGCGAGGGAGCGCACGACTATAGCGGGGGCATGTTCCACCTGATTACCCATGCCTATTTCAAAGCCCTGCTTTTCCTGGCGGCGGGCGCGGTCATTCACGCGCTGGGCGGCGAGCAGGATATGCGCAAAATGGGCGGCTTGCGTCATCGCCTCAAGATCACTTTCTGGACATTCCTCATCGCGGCTCTGGCTATCAGTGGCATTCCGCCCTTGTCGGGCTTCTGGAGCAAGGACGAGATACTCGGTTCGCTGCTGGCCCACGCCTCAGCGACGCCGGGCAAAACCGGCGACATCTTCTATCTCCTATGGGCTATCGGCTTAATAACCGCAGGTCTGACGGCGTTCTATATGTTCCGGTTAGTAATGGGCATTTTCTTCGGCAGGTATCGCGGCAGCGGCCCCGCGCAGCATAGCGAGGAGGTAGAAGGAACAGAGATAGAAGAACACATCCAGGGACACGGCGGCTTCTACAGGATTTACGAAGCGCCCGCCGTTATGACGATACCCTTAATCATCCTGGCGATATTCTCGGTCATAGGCGGGTGGATAGGCTCGTTCGCCCTCTTTGGCGCGCGAAACTGGCATCCGCTAGAAACCTTTCTCAGCCCTGTCTTTACGAATCCGGCCTGGTCAGCTACTCCCGTCGCCTCTCCGGCGGTTTCGCTTTCCGCGCAATGGCTCTCAACGGGTTTGAGTGTGGGACTGGGTGTGCTGGGCATTCTTGGCGCGGTGGCCCTCTACAGAAAGGGCTTTGAGTACAAAGAAAGCAAGAATGATTTCTATCAACTGGTATTCCACAAGTACTACATCGACGAGCTATTGACCGCTATACTCATCAATCCCTTGCTCTGGTTCGGTCGCGCGGCGTCGCAACTGCTCGAAGGCGATGTGCTGGACGGTGGCAGCCGGGGCGTCGCGTGGGTATTTGGTCGCACCAGCGCAGGATTGCGCCGCCTGCAAACGGGGTACATGCGCAATTACGCGCTGGCAATCCTGTTCGGTGTCATTCTGATTGTCATTTATTTCGCGGTGAGGGGGTAGCGGCATGTTTCCCTTATTATCACTGATTACGTTTTTGCCCCTGATCGGCGGCATCGTCGTGCTATTCCTGCCCCGCGAGCGCCTGCGAGTCATTCGCTGGACGGCGCTGGGCTTTGCCTGGGCCGATTTGATGATCGTGCTGGGCCTCGCGCTGGGCTATTCGCAGGCGGTGCCGGGCTTTAACTCCACTATCGTTGGCGCGGGAGCAACCGCCGCTTACTATTCGGTCGTGCATGAGCAAGTCACCTGGATTGCCACGCAGGGCTTCAGCCTCAATTATAGCATGGACGTGGATGGCATCAGCTTATTGCTGGTCGGGCTAACCTCGCTGCTCACAGTCGTTTGTATCGGCGCATCGTTCCGCATCGAGCAGAAGGTCAAGAACTACATGGCCTTTATGCTCTTGCTTGAAAGTGGTATGCTGGGCGTCTTTCTCGCCTCTAATCTCTTCTTGTTCTATGTTTTCTGGGAGTTGATGCTGATCCCCGCCTATTTCCTGGTGGGAAGCTGGGGCGGCGAGCGCCGTATTTATGCCGCCATCAAGTTCGTGCTGTACACCGCTGTGGGCAGTCTGCTCATGTTAGCGGGTATCATCGCGCTCGGCTACTATCACCAGCGACTGGCCGGCGGCGCGTATACGCTTGACCTGCCTGCTCTGCTGAATGGCAAGCTCGATTCGACGGTGCAAACGTGGCTTTTCCTGGCCTTCGCCGCCGCCTTTGCCGTCAAAGTGCCGCTCGTCCCGTTCCATAGCTGGGTACCCGATGCCTATAGCGAAGCGCCCACGCCTGTGACTGCCATGCTGGCCGGAGCCATGGCTAAGACGGGCGCATATGGCTTCTTGCGTTTATGCATTCCACTGTTCCCCAATGCCGCGCACACGTTAGCCCCACTCATCAGCACGCTGGCCGTTATCAGCATCCTTTACTGCGCGGTGCTGGCGCTGGTGCAGATCGATGTGAAGCGCCTGCTGGCCTATACCAGCATCAGTCACCTGGGCATCATCATGCTGGGCATGTTCGCTTTCAACGTGCAGGGCATCGAGGGGTCGGTGTTGCAGATGGTCAATCATGGCGTCACCATCGTCGCGCTTTTCCTCATCGCGGGCTATATCGAGACGCGCGCCGGAACGCGCCGCCTGAGCGACTTTGGCGGGCTGGCGAAACGCATTCCCATCCTGGCGACGGTGATGATAATCGCGGCCATGTCCTCGCTTGGCCTGCCCGGCTTGAATAGTTTCGCGGGCGAGTTCCTGGCCCTGCTGGGCGTCTTCCAGACCAGCGCTATCTTTGGCGTGCTGGGAACGGCGGTTATCGTGCCTGCCGCGTGGTACATGATGCGTTTCTTCCAGGGCTTCATGCAGGGGCCGCGCAAAACCGAAGGACCGGTAGCAGTACTCGAACGCAAAAACTTATTAAGTGATATTCAACTGGGCGAGTTCCTGTGCGTCTTGCCCCTGTTGTTCCTGATCTTTTATATTGGCTTTCAACCACAACCGCTCACCTTCTTGATGGAACCGGCGGTCGTGAATACGCTCCAGCATTTTGCGAGCGCGTTAGTAATACATTGAGATCGCCAGGGCGGGACACGGCAGGGCGGGGCAAGCCCCGCCCCTACCCTGTACGCCTTCGCTCACTGCTGCGTAGCAGGGTAGGGGCGGGGC
>DASTKD010000201.1:0-3849 GCA_035716135.1 Ktedonobacteraceae bacterium | reverse complement strand
CGCCTGCCAGGGCGCGCACGCTGGCAAGGGCCATGAACGGCGCAATCGCTTCTGCGCCATAGCCGGCCAGCAGCGCGACCTGGTGAACATCCCACGCGGAACCAGTCTCGCAGATCAGGGATGTCTGGGTACGCAGCCCGCGTCGTATGAGGGCGCGATGCACCGAGGCGACGGCCAGCAACATTGGAATGGGCAGCGTCGTCTCGCTGGCTTCGCGGTCGCTCAAAATGAGCATGGAGATGCCTTCCGTGACGGCTTCGATGGCCTGCGCGTCGAGTGCGTCCAACGCCTGTTCGAGCGCGGCGGGACCAGTCGCGCTATCAAAGGTGGCCTGTAGCGTGCGCGAGAGAAAGCCGCTTTGCTTGAGATTACGAATTGTTTCAAGTTGGGCTTCTGTGAGAATGGGGGTTTCGAGATGCAGCAGGCGGGCATGTAACGGGGTTTCGGTCAGCAGGCTCTGGCGACGGCCAGGATAGCAATCGAGCGACATGACGATCTGCTCGCGTAACGGGTCGATGGGCGGGTTCGTTACCTGGGCGAAACGCTGGCGAAAGTAGTCCGAAAAAGCGCGCGACTGGCGCGAGAAGGCGGCTGGCGGTGTATCATCGCCCATGCTCCAGACCGGCTCCTTATTCTCTGCCAGCATGGGACGCAGGATCAGTTCAATGTCCTCGTGGGTATAGCCGTAAAGTTGCTGGCTCTGAAAGAGCGTTTCGGCCTCAATATGCGTGTCAACCGGCGAGCATGGCAGTTCTTGCAGGCGCTCCAGGTGGGTCGTTAGCCAGTGTTTATAGGGATGACGCCGCGCCAGGGCGGATTTGATTTCAGAGTTGCGCAGCACCACGCCGTATTTCAAATCGACGGCGATCATCTCACCCGGCCCCAGTCGCCCTTTCTCAACCACTTCATGCGCTTCGCATGGTACAACACCTGCTTCCGAGGCCAGGATGAGCAGGCCATGCGAAGTCAGCGTGTAGCGAGCCGGGCGCAGGCCGTTACGATCAAGCGCCGCGCCCACAATCGCGCCGTCGCTGAAGACGAGGGCGGCGGGACCGTCCCACGGCTCGATCAGCCCGGCGTGATACTCGCACCACGCGCGCTGCTCGGCGTCCAGCGCGGCGTTTTGTTCCCAGGCCGGGGGAACGAGCATCTGCATACTGTGCAGCAGGTCGCGCCCGGAGATGGTGAGCAGTTCCAGCACGTTGTCAAGCTGGCCGGAGTCACTGCTGCCCTCCTGAATGACGGGCAGCAGGTCGCGCAATTTGCTGCCCCATAGTGGGGAGAACAGGGTACCCTCGCGTGCCTGCATCCAGTTGCGATTGCCTGGCAATGTATTGATCTCGCCATTGTGCGCGAGCAGGCGCATAGGCTGCGCTAAAGGCCACGCCGGCAGAGTATTTGTGCTGTAACGCTGGTGGAAGATGGCGAAGGCGCTGCTATAACCTGGGTCCGCCAGGTCAAGATAGAAACGCGCCAGTTCGTTGGGGGCCAGCAGCCCTTTGTAGATGATGGTCGAGTGCGAGAGCGAGACGATGTAACAATCGTCAATGTGCGCATCATGCAGCCGTTGTTCGATGAGGCGTCGCGCGTGGTAGAGCGTTCTCTCGTACTGTTTGATGGTGAGATGCAGCGGGCGCGCCACCAAGATTTGCATGATACGCGGCGCTGTGGCACGCGCGCGCGCGCCGGGAACGCTATAGTCGATGGGCGGCTCTCTCCACCCAAGCAGGATCAGGCCGGACTCAATACATGTTTGCTCGATGATGAGGCGGCTTTGCTCGTAAGCATGTGTACCAGCTGGTGAGGGCAAAAAAACCATGCCGACGGCGAGATCGTCGGTGTCGGGCAGGCTAATATTCCGCGCTTGAAGTTCAGCGCGGAGAAGCGCGGCGGGAATCTGGGTCAGCAGGCCCGCGCCGTCGCTGGTTTCGGCGTCCGCGTCCTGCGCCCCGCGATGTGTCAGGTTGATGAGGGCCTGCAATGCGACTTCAATCAAATGGTGGCTGGCCTCGCCTGAGACCTGCGCGACAAAACCTGTACCACAGGCGTCGTGTTCCCAACGCGGGTCATATAACGGATAAGACGGGTCATAACTAGAGTTAGCGCGCATGAAATAATCCTCCCGATAAAAACAGTCTGAGTTTCAAGTCAGGAGGCACCTGCTCTGGAGCCGTTTGGTATCCGGCGATCAAACAGTGTTCGCCAGATGTCATTTATTTGTTTGTTCGTTCGCCATGCACTCACGGATATGGCGCGTCATGGTCATGTAAGGGAATGCGAATCGAGGCTTCAATGGATCATGGGGAGCTACATAACTCATAGTGGAACAAACAGCGTTCCGTTGCATGGAAGTGTAGCATAAAATCTGGATAGTGACAAGGGCAACATAGAATCGAAGCTCTCTTCTTTTGAGTGAAAAGAGGTGTCCGGGTAGCAGAAAGGCGACCGCAAGGGTCGCCTCTACTATGAGACGAAGAAACTTCCCAATTTAGTTCATAGTAGAGGCGACCCTTGCGGTCGCCTTTCTGCCCCAAATATCGGAAGAGAGCTACACATCACTTGCAAGGACGGAGAGCCAGAGCATCGAACACTCTAGCGCATTCGCGCCAATATTTGGCGCATCCGCTCGACATCCTGCAAGGTCTCGTCACGTTCACGCGATGGCGGGACCTTCTGGCGCACAAAATCGCAAAAGCCCGCGATGGCCGCGTCCAGCGCGGTGATTTCCGCCACGCTGAGCAGTAGAGCCACATCTGTGACATTGATCGGCATATTCGTCAAGCGCAAATAGAGGATTTCCAGCACATGTATCTGCTCATCACGTTCGCGCGTCGGTTGGCTTACCCGCCGCGTATAGGTGATATACGCTCGAATGATGCTGCGTACCGAGGCCAGATCATTGAAACTCAGCGCCAACGTGGGTAGTTGATTCAGGTGATAGTTAGGCATGGCTCTGCTTTTTGCGTCCTTTCGCTTTTCTTTGTGGCGCTGCTTCCCCGACACCCCAGTTCTCGCTATTCATGAGGACTTGCGTCTCCTCATGCTTGCCTTGCTCGATCAGTTGCAAGATACGCTCGCCGCCGCGCTGCATTCGTGCCGTGATGAAATCGTGCCGGGCTGTGATGGCGTAGCCGGAGAGAGCCAGCCGCGCAGCCTCCTCCTCTAGTGCTTGTTGTTCCCTGAAACGCGCGACTTCGCCTGGGTGGATCTCTGGCATATTGACGCTCCTTGTCTTTTTCAGTATTTTTCAATGGCTTCCATTTGAGAATGATACATAGTTCAGGGGCCTGGCGAGGAAAAATGAGGAGGTAATTGCGCAAAGTTTGCACTTTGCGCATCAATTGCACATGTCTGGATGAGGTTATTTACCCTTGTACAAGTTGAAGCAAATCTTTTACGCGCACATCATGAGGATGTGACAGAGCAAGTTTACGCGCGAAATCCCGGATACGATGGGTATTCAATTTGGAATTGGTGGCACAGGCCAATTTCCACCCCTCTGTCAGGTAGAAACAGCAACTTAAATCTTTATCGCTATAGAGAGCTTCTGCATACTGAATCTGGAGCCTTGCTCTCATGCGGGTCATATTCAAATCGAGGGCTTTTTCCAGCCGGTCATAATGATCGAGTGCTATCATTGGCATTCCAATGAGTGTATGACATTGAGCCCAACAATCATCCACCGATCGTTCAGAGCAGCGCGTTGAATGCAGGAGCAGTAAACCATCATCTTCTGGGTCAATACGCCCGGCCAAAGAGCGGGCTTCTGCCAGGATTTTCAAACAATTTTTGTCTCCCAACTTCCCTCGTACTTCCGCATGTCCTACAGCAAGATATGCTCGTAGAGAT
>DASTKD010000200.1:0-3720 GCA_035716135.1 Ktedonobacteraceae bacterium | reverse complement strand
TCATAGTAGAGGCGACCCTTGCGGTCGCCTTCCCGCCCCCAAAGACCTCTTTTCACCCCGAAGGATATAGATTCAAGTCTGAGAGGGTAGCAGGATACGACGTTAAATAATCTGGAAATACACCTTCAATGCCTTGCGTTCGCGTATTAAGGCGACGCCCTCGTTAAATCGTTCCAGGGGTAAACGATGGCTGATGAGGCGATCTACCCGTACCCGGCCTGTTGCCAGCAGATCAAGCGCGATGTGCAGCGTTTCGGGCGAGGATGAATAGGCGCTGGTGATGGTCAATTCCTGCTGGTAGATGCGTTCCAGGTCGAGCGAGGCCGCGCCGTGATGCGCTGCGAAGATGGTGATTGCGCCGCCGTTGCGTATGCTGGCGACGGCTTGCATGAAAGGCTTTATGCCGGGCGCGGTGAGAATTACGGCATCCGCGCCTCGTCCATCCGTCAGGGGGTTGAGCAGGTCGCGCAGGGCATGTTCATCCGGCGGTGCCTGAAAGACGGCATCCGCGCCGAGGTCAAGCGCCAGTTGCAAGCGTTCGGGCAGCAGATCAACGCCGTAGGCTTGCGCCGCTCCAACAGCTTTGACCGCTTGCAGCATGAGCAGGCCAACCGAACCCAGCCCCATTACGACCACGCTATCGCCCGGCAGCATGGGTGTGCGCTGCACCGCCCGCACGCAGCAGGCCAGCGGTTCGACGAATGAGCCTTCCTCGTCGCTGAGCGTTGCTGGCAGCGCGAGTGTGGTATGGCGTGTATGCCCGGCTGGCACGCGAATATATTCAGAGAAACCGCACGGATCGATGTTGGAGCTTTTGAACGCGCTACACATCGAGTAATTCGCGTGGCGGCAGTAGTGACAGACTCCGCAAGGAACGTGGTGAGTCACAATCACTCGTTGCCCGACCTCGAAATGGGAGACAGCTTTGCCGCGTTCGACAATCGTACCCGTCAGCTCATGCCCCAGGATGACCGGAGGCGTGGCCTGCTGCGCGATTTTGAGAATGTCGGAGCCACATAAGCCACAGCCATGCACGTGTACAAGCAGTTCATCCTCACCGATGGTCGGGATGGCTCTGTCTTCAAGGCGAATGTCATTACAGGAATAGTATATGACGGCTTTCATGCATAAAGTATAGCATGTTCGTCGTCATAGTAGGGGCGGGGGTGGTGCGGACGTGGGGAGGGGACCCTTGCGGTCGCCCTCGTGCCTAATTTGCGCTCATTCAAGCTCTATGGCCTATTTGGACTATGTGAATGCGGGCGTAAGCACAAAACGTAACCTCGAGCGTTTTAATATATGTAAGGGATGTGGGTTAAGAGAATTAACCCCGCCTGCGATAGATGCTTATATATGAATACTAAAAATCACCAGGCGTAACGTTTACGTGACAGGGACGACTGGTGTATGGGTCGAGGGGCGTTCGGTTATCCGCGATGCAGGGGTTTTCCTGTAAACGCGGGCGATGCGCAAATTTTTATGATTGATGAGGAGTTATGACTTATGGCAACGACCGGAGAGTTGCAGGCCATCATTGAGGAACTGCAACTGATTGACATCGGTGACGCGGCCAGTTATTTAGGTGAGGAGGAAGTGGGTGGAAGCGATGCTCTCATACTGGCTGAGGCGGTGGCGCTGACTGTTCCATTGACCATTGATAACAGCGATGGCGCTGGCACGGACGGCAGTGCGCTATAATCCTTCGCATATGCGAAGCCAGGTATTCACCATGCGGTGGATACCTGGATTTTTTTCAGTAGCGTGCCTCGAGCAGGACTCTGGTACGTTTCTCAGGATTGGGTATACCACATGCTTTGAGTTGTTTGACAACTTCCTGCACATCATACGGCACTCGTCGAATATCAGCCTGCCAGCTTCTGTCTTGCCACTCAAGGAGAGCGTAAGCGGCGCGGTGATCTTCATCGCGCGGGAGGCCGCAACTGCCAACGTCAACCAGCAACAGATGCCGCCACTGGCGCGTATAGGCGATATGCAGGTGTCCAAAGACCAGCGCGCCAATGTGTTCTTCCACTGAACCCATGAGATGCTCGAGCGCGACATCGGAAGCATTGGGGAAAATGGCGTCTTCCAGGTTGAGAGGGTTGGCATGGACAACCAGCAAATCTCTCCCATGTGGATTGGCAATATGATGCGAAAAGGGCAGCGACGCCAGGTAATCGATGCCGGCCGGTCCTATTTGCTCGCGCGTCCAGCCCACTGTCGTGCGTTTCTTCTCGCCCCTCTCAGGTGCCTGGTTGACAATTTCCAGGTCTGTATTGCCCTGGATCACCGGACAGCCCAGAGCTTGCACGCGCTCCAGCGCCTCTCGCGGGTATGGCCCATTCAGGCACACGTCACCCGCGATCACCATGTGTTCCACAGGCGGCTGTTGCGCCAGGTCCTGGAGTACCGCTTCCAGCGCGGTAAGATTGCCATGAATATCAGATATGACTGCGATACGCATATGCTCTAATTCCTGTCATGCTCTCTGACGTGAGGATGCACCATCCCCGCTAATTCGGCGTAGCCAGAAGTAATCATACCGCAAAATTGAAGGATTGACCAATGCACTTACATCCTTAAATAGATCCTTTCCGGGGCTTGACAAAATTATAGCAATATGCTATGCTCAATATAGCAAATAGTAATTTTTTGAGTTTCGTTACAAAAGTATGCGATATTCAGATATCAAGCATCATGCTTGAGAAAGGCACGGTTACTACTATGACCAATGCTGTCTTCACTCAAAAACTGCGGCGCGCGCTTGTCCCAATGCGGAAGGCGACGATAGATGCACTCCTCCTGGGATCGCTCATTGCTCTGATACTCATTTACACCCAGGTCGTTTTAAGGTACCCCTGGTTAATCATAATCGCTTACGTGTTTGTTTATAGCGCCGCGCTGGTAATCAGGTTGCGCAAAGCTGCTTACGATGCTAGCGTATTCATTGACCGGGAGCAAACATTAGATGAAGCTAATGCGACCCTGTCGTCAGGAAGAAACTTCATAGGTTTACTGCTCTTCTGGGGAAATCATCCCCACATGTAAAGTCTGTAGAGAGGCGAGAATTTGTCTAGAACAATAGGTGTTATCTCAGACACCCACATACCCCACTTTAAACGACTGCCCGATGCCGTCTGGCAGCGTTTCGCGGGCGTCGAACTGATTATTCATGCTGGTGATCTCTCGATTTTGCCGGTTATCCGCGAGTTGGAGACGATTGCGCCCGTTGCGGCTGTGCAGGGCAACATCGAAGCAGACGAGGTGCGTCAGAAGCTGCCGATCAAGCGCGAGATTGTAGTGGGGCATTGCCGCATTGGTATCGTACATATTCTGGGGGAGGCGCACAATCGCGCGAAGGTGGCGCGGCAAGAGTTTCCCAACGCGCGCTGTGTAGTGTTCGGACATAGCCACATTCCCTGGAATGAAGAAGTGAACGGGCAACTGCTCTTTAATCCAGGGAGCGCGAATGATCGCCGCCGCCAGCCGCAATGCAGCATCGGCCTACTGCATGTGGACGACGAGGCGCAAAGCCTGGTGGGCGAGATTATCTACCTGATGAATTTTGACGACTGAATGGGAAAATGATGGAGACGCTTGCGGCTCGGCGTTCTGTAGGGACAAGGGGCAGGGTAGAGAGGATGTGGGGGCCTTGTGCTTGTCCTCCTCGCCACACGATTCCAGTGGGATGACATGATGCCTGGCCGGATGCCGTTCCCG
>DASTKD010000199.1:0-9375 GCA_035716135.1 Ktedonobacteraceae bacterium | reverse complement strand
GTTGATACGCACGGCGCGCGTTTTCTTGCCCCAGTCCAGTGTTTTCAGCGCGTGAATGACCTTTGTGCGCGAGGCTACCTTTTCGTTAGGCGCGACGGAGTCTTCAAGGTCGAGAAATACCAGGTCGGCGAGGCTTCCGGCAGCTTTTTCTATCATGCGTTCGTTGCTGGCAGGCGTTGATAGCTCGCATCGTCTCAGGCGCATTGCATTCTCCTCTTCTCTTACTTCTCTTCGTTATGGCTCTGGCGCAGTCGCGTCATCTTCGCGTCCCATTCATGTTGCCACGCTTCGTCGGCGGCGCGAGTCGGCACCATGACACGGCGTTTGAACGAGAGGATAGTTTCACCATGCTGGTTATAGGCGATGGTTTCGACGGTGACGATGCCGCGATCCGGCTTGCTGCTCGATTGACGCTTATCCAGGACGGTAGTTTCGGCGTAGATGGTATCACCATGAAAAGTGGGACCAAGATGGCGCACATGCTCAAATTCGAGATTGGCAATAGCTTTGCCGCTCACATCTGGAACCGACATACCCAGGACGATACTAAAGATAAGCGGGCCAACTACCAGTCGCTGCTTATGTTGCGTCGTCTCACTATAGAAGGCGTCAATATGCAACGGATTGTGGTTCATGGTGAGCATACTGAACAGGGTGTCGTCGTATTCGGTGATGGTGCGACCGGGCCAGTGCTTGTAGATCGCGCCGATTTCAAAGTCTTCAAAACAGCGACCGAATTGCATGATTTGCTCCTTTCCCTACAGTTTGTATCTTTCTAATAGCTGGCGGGCGATGACGAGGCGTTGGATTTCGCTGGTGCCTTCGGCGACGAGCATGAAGGGGGCGTCGCGGTAGTAGCGTTCGATGTTGAAATCTTTGGTGTAGCCGTAGCCGCCGAAGATGCGCATGGCTTCGAGGGTGACTTCCTGGCACATTTCGGTGGCGAAGAGTTTCGCCATGCCTGCCTCCATGTCGCAGCGTTCGCCGCGATCTTTTTTCTGCGCGGCCTGGTGCAATAGAAGACGCGCGGCCTCGATTTTCGTCGCCATGTCGGCCAGTTTAAGCTGGATGGCCTGGTGCAGTGCGATAGGTTTGCCAAAGGTTTGACGCTGCTGAGCATAGTGAATGGCTTCGTTGAAAGCCGCCTGGGCGACGCCAACGGCGCGCGCGGCCACGTTAATGCGCCCGACTTCCAGGCCGCTCATGGCGTGCTTAAAGCCCTCGCCTTCGACGCCGCCCAGCAGGCGAGCCGCCGGAACGCGCACATTATCGAAGACCAGTTCAGCCGTCTCGACGCCCTTGTAGCCGAGCTTTTCAAAGGTACGACTGGCGCTCAAACCTGCTGTGCCTTTCTCGACAATAAAAAGGCTCATGCCGCGATAGGGCGGGCGAGCGCTGGTATCGGTGCGTGCCAGCACCGCAAAGATGCTGCCGCGCTGCCCGTTCGTGACCCACAGTTTGGAGCCGTTGAGCAGGTAGTCGCCGCCATCGCGCTGCGCGGTCATGCGGATGGCCTGCACATCGCTACCGGCGTTGGCCTCCGAAAGACAGATGCCGCCGCGCTTCTCGCCCCACGCCATGACGGGCAAGAAGGCGCGGCGCTGCTCCTCTGTGCCGTAGGTGGCGATGATGTAGGCCACCAGAATATGCGTATTGACGATGCCGGCCAGGCTCATCCAGCCGCGCGAAAGCTGCTCGATGATCTGCGAGTAGGTATAGAAATCAAAGCCGAGACCGCCGTATGCTTCAGGAATGGTGGCGCTGAAGACGCCCAGCGTTTTTAGCTTTTCGATCAACTCCAGGGGGTAAATATCGTCGTGTTCCAGGTCGTGCGCGACGGGGATGACCTCTCGCTCTACAAAACGCGCCACTTCATCGATAACGGCCTGCCTGTCAGCATCGAATCGAGAATCCATTTGCCTGTTGCTCCTTTAGACTGAATCTGGCTGTTTTCTGCGCAAGCGTCGATCAGCGTTTTCCAGGACGAATGCTTTGAAAGCGTGCGCGGTGGGCGAGAGGTACTTATCTTTCAGATGGATGAGCCGCCATTGACGCATAATAGGGAAGCCCTCGACATCCAGGATGGTCAGGCGGTTTGTCTCCAACTCCATGTCGAGCGCGACGCGCGAGATGAGCGCGATACCCAGGCCAGCCGCGACACCATGCTTGATGGCACTGTTATTCCCCACCTGCATACTGATGTGCAGGTCCACCCCGGCCTCTTTGAGGGTGGTTTCCAGGGCGTGGCGCGTGCCGGAACCAGGCTCGCGCAAAAGAAAATGCTCGCGTCCCAACTCCTTAATCGGTATATCGGTGCGCCCGGCGAGGCGATGGCCGGGCGCGGCGATCAGCACGAGGGGATTATAGGCGAATGGCTCGATTTCAACGGGCGCGTCGTCGGGAACCGCTCCCATCACCACCATATCAACGCGATTGTTCAGCAGCGCATCGATCAGCGAGACGCGGTTGAGGACTTCCAGGGAAATCTCAACGGCGGGAAAGCTCTGGCGGAACTTGCCCAGCAGGCCAGGGATCACATAAGAGCCGACCGTCGTATCGGCCCCGAAACTCAGACGACCATAGTGCGGGCTGCGCAGCGCCTCCATAATATCGACCGTCTCATCGATAATGGAGAATATTTTCTGGCTGTAAATATACAGTTCTCTGCCCGCCTGCGTAAGATGCGTCTGACGGCCTATCTGCTCAAACAACCTGACGCCCAGCGAATGTTCGAGGTGGCGAATCTGCGCCGATACGCCGGGCTGGCTAAAGTGCAACTCCTCTGCCGCGCGAACATAACTACAATGCCTGGCTACAACTTGAAAGGTATAAAGCTGGTGCAAATTCAGAGTATGTGCGTGCATACAAAACTCTCCGGCGGAACTATAACCCAGACATTATATATACTATCACAAGTGGCGTACCCTTCATTAGTACTAATCTGGCTAAATCTCTCAACCACTTTGAGATTTGCTCATGGTTTGGTATAGTAAGAAGCCGATAACTAGAGCGGAGAAAGATTCAGCAGCATGGCCGAAGAGCAAACTCAAAACGCATCTTTACAGAATACAACAGAGGAATCTCTCGCAACGTCTGAACGCCAGCAGGCCGCTCGCCGCCAGCAGCAAAATGCAAAGAATAGCGCGAATAAAACGCCTTCGCCTCCCGTTACCGAACCGGCAACTATTCTTGATACTCCGTTGCCCTCTATGAACGAAAACGAACAGGACATTTTGCCGGAAACGTCGCGTCCAGTGGAAGACAAGGCAGCAAGCGCCGGAGTAAAACAAGCAATGCCGCCCGTTACCGTCGTTGTGCGGCCAGTGGCTCGCCCGCGTTCACGAAGGCGTCTGATCAAAGGAGCGGCGATGCTGATCGCGCTTTTACTGTTTATTGGTAGTTTCTTGCTGTTGTGGCAAAATGTGAACCAGGCGCACCTGTTCCTGTATTCCATTGATCCCGGCAACGGGCAGACACTGGCGCAACAGGACCTGGGAGGCTACGCGAGCATTAGTGCGTTGAGCAATCCCGCGCATGACCAATCTTCGCTATTGCTGGGCGTGTCAACCACGCCGTCAGCGCAACAACAGGTACTCTCGCTAACGGGTAGCGGCACATCCTGGAATATCTCGCGGCAATACTCCGCGCCGCCCGGACATTTTACCCTGAGCATGGGGCCGAGTCATGTGGTGGCCGCCGAGAATGGCGACGGTTTGCAGGTCATGAACAGCGCTGGCCGCGTACTCTGGCAAGCGCGCGGCGACGCGCCTCTTTTGGGCGCGCACGCCTTCACACCCACGTTCGATAGCTCTACTATATACACCATCAAATCCGCGCGCCAGGGCAACGTCGCCGCTTACGATATACATAACGGCTCCGTGCGCTGGATGGTACACGTCGATGATACGCTGGAGTACGCGCCGCCCTTGCTGCTGATGGGCAATACGCTGTATGTCGCGGGCGATCACAGGATTTACGCGCTAAACACTACCACCGGCGGCATACGCTGGAAAGCCGCTGCGCCAGCCCGTACCCTGCTCTCCAGTTCGGCGAAGACGCCCGCGCTCATTACTGCCGGTGCATCCGGGCTGATGGCTTTTGATGCGCAAAGTGGCGATCTGCTGTGGTCCTTCAACGGTCATCCGGGAACAGGGACAAATGGGGATACGCTGACAGCCGCGCAATTCTACCAGGCGGGCCTTCTGGCGACCAGCAACACCCTCTATGCGACGGGCGTCGTCTGGAACGTACAGCAGGCGCAACAGCAGTTATGGCTCTTTGCCGTGAATGCTGGCACCGGAAAGCCGCTATGGTCGGAACGCATCGGCACAGGTTTCACCGGCGCGGACGCGGGGCGAGTCTTCGCGCCCTTCATCGATGCAACCCATCGGCGCATCGTAATCGAGCAGGCGCAGGCCGATGGCAACCACAGCTTGAATGCCTTCGATAGCGAGAACGGCCTGCCGCGCTGGCATCTACGGCTCGCGGCGGTCTCCGCATTTACGCCCGATATTATCAAGTTGAGCAGCGATAGCCTGAGCATTTTCAGCGTCCAGACTGGCGTCAGCATAACCCTGCGCGCTGGCTCCGCGCCGCGCCTGCTATTGTTCGCCCTGGCCTTTGCCAGCTTGCTTGCACTGCTCTTGCTATGGATACTCCCTTTGAAGGACTGGTTACGCAGGCTGCCACGCACCCTGCTCGCGCCGTTGCGCGGAGTGCGACAGCTCTGGCGTTTCTCGCGTCTCCTGTTCGCCCTGATCTTAATCGTGGCTCTTATCTGCGCCGGTCTCCTGGTATACGCGCAGTTGAACCGGCCACAGGCATACATCAAACAGGTGAAAGCCTCCGGCGGCAATGCTGTATGGCAGCACACCATCTCATCGTCTATAACGCTCGCGGGAGCCTCCCATGCCGGGACGCTGACTATAGCGGACGTGGGGGATCATACCTATCAGCTTTCCACGCTGGGTAGTAATGGCTTGCCTCGCTGGACGCTTCCCTCTGGCGAGGCGACCTTCTCGTTTCCACAGGTAGCAACACCGGCGGGAACCATGCTGGCTGTCTTGAACGGACCTGCCACATTGGACTACCACTACGCGCCAGTTGATCCGGCCTACAGCAATCCTCTGGCTCATTATTGCATGCTTTATTTGCTGGATAGCAACACGGGGCAGGTGATCTGGCAAAATAATCTTGTTCAAGCTGGCGCGCTACAAGAGGCCAGCGTACTCGGCGCGGACTCACAATTCATCTATATCGCCAATCGCTCGCTCCAGCAGAACCAGGTTGCGCAGCTTATGGCGGTGGATAAGTCCACTGGCATGATCGAATGGCGCGTGTACGGACCGCGCGGACAGACCAACGCCGCGCCTGATTTTGGGGCGTTGGTTATACAGGGCAACTTCATTTACTGGCAGGTAGACAATACGGTGTACGCGGTCAGTACGCAAACGGGTCAAATTGAATGGCGCGATGCTATCGCGGAAATCACTCCCCGCGTTTCTGTGCTGGAAGAAAGACAGATGGCGACGAACGCCGGTATCCTGTTGATCCGGCGCAGCGATATGTATCACGCGCTCGACCTTGTGACCGGAACTGAACGCTGGACGCTGAGCGGACTCGGCGTTGACGACCAGCACATGCCAGGAGGCGTCATCGCGGTGGGTAACAAGTTCATCCTCTATGGCGGCGGCTCCATTGAAGTCTATGATAGCGCGGCTCAAAAGGTGTTGTGGAAACATAGCGATCTCGTCGCCGTTTCCAATGTATCGATCTCTCCTGATGGTTCGCTCGTCTATGCCGTTGTTTTCAATCGCGTCGATGGCGGCGCGAATGCGCAGGCGCTGGTAGCGTTTGACATGAACACGAACCTGATACACTGGACCTTCCAGCCAGATGCGCAGGCGCGACTTGTTTATGCAGGGTCGCGCATCATCTACACGGCGCGCGGCATGATTTACGCGACCACTTGTTACGCGGACCGGCAAGGCAACTGCACTCGCCAGGTGCTGTACGGTATCGACGGGAAAACGGGTAAGACACGCTGGAAAATGGAAGCCCTGCGCATCTATGATGCGCAATTGAGCCAGGACGGAACTACGCTCACCTTTCAAACGAGCAGCAGCGCGTGGGAGAATCTGAAAACGCTCTTTCGAGGATAGACTATCAGGGCGGGAACAGAGCAACGGCCTTCATGGATCAGGGCCTGTAAATGATTACGATGGGACGAGGAAGGCGACCGCAAGGGTCGCCTCTACTATGAACGGGCCGGGGAAGCCATTTCCTGTCATAGTAGAGGCGACCCTTGCGGTCGCCTTCCTCGTCCCATTCCTCCCTTTTCTGGCAATCATTCACAAGCCCTGCCTCATAGATAAGCTGAGCTTGCGCAATTGCTGCTCTACATTGTAGGATAGTGCTACTAGAAGTGCGGCGATAGCTCTCTCGAGGATAGGAATGCTCAACTTTTTCCGCGGACGTTCTCAGCAGCAGACGACACAGATTCTCCCCGAAACCGTCTTGCAGGATGAGCCTCTGCCAGAAGGTATACCGGCAGAAGATAAGGTGATTGTGACGATTGCCAGCCAGTTTGGTAGCGGCGGCTCCGAGGTCGGGCGCATTGTCGCGCACGAGTGCAGGCTGCTTTACCTCAATCATGAAATTATTGCTGAGGTTGCTAAGCGTTCAGGCGTAAATGTCGAGCAGGCGGCCAGCCGGGATGAGCGCACGCTGGGCATGGCGCGACATGTTCTTGAGGCGCTGCATACCAACAGCCCTTTTTCCATCAACGTCAATACGCTGCTCAACCCGAAACTTCCGCCCGCCTACACTCAGGAACTGGTTTACTGGCAATTAACGCGCAAGGTCATTATGGAACTGGCAACTGCTGGCGACGCGGTGATTATCGGACGCGGTTCGCAATTCTTGCTGCACAACAAGCCGCGTACCCTGCACGTTTTCATCTTCGCGCCGCGCAGCCAGCGTATCGAAAACGTGATGCTCCATCATGACATGAGCCGCGAGCGTGCAACGCGCATGGTCGAAAGACGCGACTACGAGCAAGAAGCCTATGTGAACAGGTACTTTGGCTCCAGTCAGGATCACCCC
The DNA here is from genome assembly GCA_035716135.1 of Ktedonobacteraceae bacterium. Taxonomy (GTDB): domain Bacteria; phylum Chloroflexota; class Ktedonobacteria; order Ktedonobacterales; family Ktedonobacteraceae; genus CF-113. The sequence continues at coordinate 2,271 of DASTKD010000199.1, read as the reverse complement.
GACCTCTATCACCTGCTCATAGACACGCACCTGTTCCCCTTAGAGCAAGCGGTTGAGATGATTAAGCAGGCGTTACCATTACTTGTGGATTTTGGTGGATAAGGCTCAATGCTTGCGCTTCTTTGCATCGTTGAGTATACTGAACATAGGGCGTTGGCGTCCCCTGACCCGGCCATCCAACAGCGTCGTTGGCAGGTAGGGTCGGAAGCGACTCGTACTCCGCTACTTCACTTTACCACTTGCCGCCAAGCTGGCGCTGCACTTCGGCCATATCGTAATAGAGCGACTCCCGCACAATCTTACCGTTGCGCCGCACCACTACTGTGACGCCGGGAATCGAGAAGGCGCGACCGGTGGCGGGCAAACCAGGATAATCATGCGCATGAGTGCCGGTGGCGACCCACTCCACCGTCAACTGATCGCCATGTACGATGCGATTGGTAGGGGTAATCTTCATGTCGGGCATAGCGGCAAAACCGGCACTTTTACGATTCAAGATAGCTTCGCGTCCGACGAATGGATGGGGGTACATGCTGTCCTCGACTATAGCATCCTCGTGATAGTCATGCTGCAAATGTTGTATATTGCCGGTCGATTGATGCGCCATGTGCTGCTCATGCTGCTGGATATGCTGCTGCGCATTATTATCACCGGGCGCGACCTGAGCGCCATGTGAGGTCAACTGGCGCACGGCTACCGCCGCTACTGCCCCCGCGCCAGCGGCGGAGATTCCCATAATTGTCAGTCTTTTTATTAACTGGCGGCGGCTCAATTTGCCAGCGCGCACATCATCGACCAGTTCGGGAATAGTCTGATCTTCATCTAAACCAATGTTTTCCTCTACGAGCATAGTGCCTCCTGTTATCCTGTTCCTCTTCGTTGCCAACCATTTTACACGATAGGGACGGTATCTATCTACTTTCAATAGATGTAGAGATATTGTCCTATATGCCTGTGGAGACTACGTGCTATTTCAGTTAAGAAACCACAGCAAAACGACAATTGCAGTTAAAGTTTGACAACCAGACCTTCATCGTGGTCTCGTACAGCTTCTCTCTCACTATTTTCCTGCTTTTTGAAAGACGCGGGTACCTCCGGCGCGCCTTTCATAATCCATTGCCAGATGCCACAGTGGTAGGCCACTTTGGAGAGGAAGATGAAAGGCGCGTACAGCAGCACGCGCGGATACTCGCGCGCGTTCAGGCGCACAATGGTCGAGGTGATGCCCAGCGAGACGGGCAGAATCATCAAGAAATAAAGCAAGGGATTCTGGATCATGACCAGCATAAGGTTGCGCTTCGACATCTCGCGGTGATGCAACTTGACAGATAACCCCTTAACGCGGCCATAGAAATAGCTATAACGCATCAGGACGCTAAATTTTTTGCGACGATGGTTATGCAGCACCTTAACGGCTGGTTGATAAACGGTTTTATAGCCCATCTTCATGAGACGGTAACAAAAATCAATATCCTCGCCGGAACGCAACTGTTCGCTAAAGCCCTGCGCATCCTCGAAAGCCTGGCGTTTCACGCCGAGACTGGCCGAACACACGGGCGTCTCCATCCGACGGCTGACCTGGCTGAAGGCAAAGCTGCTGAAGTCAACGCATTGAGCAAAAAAGGCTTTCGATTTGCCTCTGATCTGCCCGCCGACGGCTCCAATCTTCGGCTGTTGCAATTCCAGCACGCACTGCTCTATCCAGTCGGGCGCTGGCTCGCAATCGTCGTCCAGAAAGAGAAAATATTCGCCACTGGCCGCGTATGCGCCGATATTGCGGGCCTCGCCGGGATAATAGATAGGGTCGGTTTCGATGGCTTGAACTGACCAGCGCCGCGCCAGCTCAGAACTGCCCTGACCAACCACAATGATCTCCGTTAGATGCGCCGGGTAGGTTTGCCGCATCAACTTTTCAAGAGCGACCGCCGCGACATCTGGTTTAGAGAAAGGCATGATGACACTGACACGGGAAGCAGGGAACATGGCTAATTTCCTCCTTTGTGACTGGCCTGGAAAGTTGTACGCGAGTGGGTCTCTCTGGCCTGCTCATAGACATCGACAAGCCGGTCCGTAACCTTGCCCCAGTCATGATACTGCTCTACATAGGCTCGCCCGCCAGCGCTGAGGGTGGCGCGTAACTCTGTATCATCCAGCAGTTGCAGCGTGGCCTGGGCGAACTCTTGCGCCGTCTCCGCCGTAAGCAAATTGCGCCCCGGACGCGCGCTCAGAGCCTCAGCCGCCTGGGCCGCGACTACCACAGGTGTGCCAAGC
>DASTKD010000198.1:0-4588 GCA_035716135.1 Ktedonobacteraceae bacterium | reverse complement strand
AAGACAGTCTATCACAATGTCTTTATAAAACAGGAATAATTAAAGTGTGGCGCAGGTTTCGACAGAAAACTACTTTTGTGATACACTCTCTTTGCCCTGAAATGGGGCTTCTTTGTGTCATATGAACAATTTTGTCAACTCTTGAATACTGCTACAATAACGTGCATTACAAAAGGAGAGAAGCTTTATGCTACGCTTGCGCGTCAAGGAAGTTGCTGAAGCAAGGGGATTTAATCAATCATCACTTGCAAGAGAATCAGGAATTGGCTTTAGCACGGTGAAACGCTTATTTCGTGACCCATATAGGGAAGCATCTATGAATGTCCTGGGAAAAATTGCAAAAGCATTAGATGTCAGTATCCACGATCTCATTGAAGAACTCCCAGATGATACGCATTAAAGTTAAAGAGGTTGCAGCCAGGCAGGGAATGAGTATGCGTAAATTGGCAAAAAATGCGGGTATTGCCTATAACACGCTTAGAACTCTATACCATGATCCTTATCGTCCACTCAGCACCGTCACGCTCGATAAACTCGCTCGCGCGCTCAATGTTGATGCATCAGAGTTAATTGAAAGCGAAAATGACCTCGCCAATAACCATGAAGGATAATATGGACCTCACATATCTATGGCAAGCGTGGCCGATTGGGGGGCCGTGGAGCCTCGCGCCCCCGGAGAGGGGCGCTGATAATTTGTATATTCTACTGGCCGGTGTTGGCCTCGTCCTGCTCGGCCAGTAGCGAGTGCTGGTTGCTTTGCTTATCCGCTTTCAGCCGTCGCTTTTTCGCCGCCTTGCGCCGCTCCTCAACGAGCTTCCTGATCGATGGAGCAGATGGCAGCGTTTCGGGCATAGGAGCATGGATCGCCTCAATTGCCTTGCGCACCTGGCCGCCGACAAAATGATGAGTATCGATTGCTACATCCTCATCTGTGATCTGGTCTCGTCTCAATTTCGCGTCTGTCTGGATATTCTTGAAATCGATAGCGGAGAGTTCCTCGCGCCCAATATTATCAAGATAGTCTTCTTTTGGCGGGATGCTTTTCATAGCTTTTAGCTCTTCGACCGTATGGTGATGGAGTCCCAGATAGCCAGCATCGACGAAGATACCAAAATTTTCTGAGAGTACGCCAGGGCCCTGCGCAGATGCAGCGAGCAGTTTGAAGCTTTCGGAGACTTTGAAGCGTGTTTCCAAACGCTTCTCTTGTTCTTTGAGGAGTTGATGAATCTCATGCGCGCGGGTGCTGACCGCGAAATAGACCTGAGCCGCCGCGATCTCAGGTTTGCGGGAATCGCCGTTCTGCGCGACGAGGTAGCAGGCGAATCGAGAGAGGTTATAATTCTTAATTTCTCGCACACCTCCATGCGGCATCGTCGATGATTTGCTGGCGTCGGCAAAATGTTGATCGACAGGATTGTCGGTTGAGGCACATGCTATCATCGCCTTCTTGATAGCTAGCTCGAAGTTTCGCCATTGAATGTAGCCTAGCAGCGGAGCCAGGTCGCGCGCGCTCCAGTATTCCTGCCCATATGGATTGACCTGTTTGATTGAATCAAAATCTGGCGTTTGAATCATCCACGCACCTCTTTCCGTGTCCATTATTCTTAGTTGACAATAACTTGATGAATTATTGTACGATTGTTTGTTACCACATCCATTATATCATTAATGAGAACAAAATATCAACACTTTTATGCTTCTTTTAATAGCGCGTAGCGCAGGTTTCGACAGAAATCTACTTTTGTGATACACTCTCTTTGCCCTGTTACAGGGCTTCTTTGTGTCACATGTACATTTCGGGAGAAAACATCCATCATGCAGCAGAAAGCCGTTGTACTCTTATCGGGCGGGTTGGACTCCAGTACCGCCCTGGCTATAGCTCACCAGCAGGGCTTTGAACTCCACGCGCTCTCTTTTGATTATGGGCAACGCCACCAGCGCGAAGTCGAAGCCGCCGCCGCCATCGTGCGTCATTATAACGTACTTGAGCAGAAAACCGTCCACATCGATCTACGCGCCTTCGGTGGCAGCGCGTTGACATCAGATATTGCCGTACCACATCACCGCAGTCTGGAAGGTATGGCACATGATATTCCCATCACCTATGTGCCAGCGCGAAACACCATCTTTCTCTCATTCGCCCTGGCGTATGCTGAAGTGAGCGGCGCGGATGACATTTTTCTTGGTATCAACGCCATCGATTACAGCGGCTATCCCGATTGCCGGCCTGAGTACCTGGAAGCGTATGAACGTATGGCGAACCTGGCGACCAAAGCCAGCATACAGGATGGCCGGCGAATGCACATTCACGCACCATTGCTGCGTATGGGCAAAGCGGATATTATCCGCAAGGGTATTGAACTGGGTGTTCCCTATGAGCATACATGGAGCTGCTACGAGGGCCATGAACTGGCCTGCGGCACCTGTGATAGCTGCCTGCTGCGCCTGGCCGGTTTCGCTGAGGCTGGTCTAACAGACCCAATTCAATATCTGCCTGTGAAAGTTTAACAAATTTAAAAGAAAGGTTCGCAACTTGAAGCTATCATTCTGGTTTGTCGTCATTGCGTCGGTATTCGTCACCTGCCTGATTACCGCCAACATTATCGCTGTGAAAATAATTCTCCTGTTTGGCTTTCTCGTGCCTGCTGGAATTATCATCTTCCCGCTTAGCTATCTTTTTGGAGATATACTCACCGAAGTGTATGGCTATGGCGCGGCGCGGCGTGTCATATGGCTGGGCTTTGCCTGTAACCTGCTGACGGTCATCGCCATTTATATTGGCGGTCTCGCTACTCCGGCACCGTTCTGGCAGAACCAGGCTGCTTACAGTACCATTCTGGGCTTTACGCCGCGTTTGCTGCTGGCCTCTTTCGCCGCCTACCTGGTGGGGGAGTTTACCAATTCATTCATCCTCGCCAAACTCAAGATTGCCACGCAGGGGCGCTGGCTGTGGACGCGTACCATCGGCTCCACGCTGATCGGCGAAGGCTTCGATACCGTCATTTTCATCACTATCGCTTTCTGGGGTATCATCCCATCTTCCATGCTGCTTACCGCCATTCTTACGCAGTGGGTGTTCAAGGTTGCCTATGAAATCATCGCTACCCCTTTTACCTACCTGATCGTTGGCTTTCTCAAGCGCAAAGAGGGTATGGATACCTACGACTACCGCACCAACTTCAGCCCCATTTTGTTCCGCAAAGCCGTATCCGAAAACTCATAAATAGCAAAGATGCGAGAATGCAAAATGGCGTCGCCATTTTGCATTCTCGCATCTTTGCTATGGATACTCTTTAGACCCAGCGAATCAGGCCCATTTCGTGTTTGCTTGCCAGGGCGGGATGATTGGGCAGAGCGCGTACGCCATAGGCGATGCTGCCGCTTTCAGGCGGTTGCAGGCGCAGTTCGTAGCGGAACGAGCCATCCAGTTCGCGTTTGATGTATTCCATCGGCAGTGTATGCTGGATAGTCGCCTGGTCGTCTCGCGCTTCTCCATAGACGACTTCGATGATGAGGTCTTCGGGGCGCAGGTTGTCTGCTCGCACCCAGGCGCGCATATCGATGCCTTCGCCCAGGCTCAATTGACCCTCGCGTCTGCCTTCGGCGTAGAGTTCCATGCCGGGCCAGGCTTTGCGCACCTTGTCTTTCCAGGTTGCCAGCACGCGCGCCTGCTCGTAGCGGTCCTGCTCGATGCGCATCCCCTGCTGGATTTCAGGCACGTAGAAGCGCGTGGTATACTCTTTCACCATGCGCCGCATACTGAAGGCGGGGGCGCAGGTGCGAATGGCCTCTTTCATGATGGCGATCCAGCGATGCGGAACGCCGTCCGCGCCCTGCTCGTAATAAGTAGGAACAATCTCTTCCTCGAGCGTCTGATAGAGCGAGAGGCTATCAGCCTCGTCCTGCGCGTTGGCGTCGTGGTATTCGCGCTCCTCGCCGATGGCCCAGCCGTTCTTGCCGTTGTAGCCCTCGGCCCACCAGCCGTCCAGCACGCTGAAATTCGGCTGCCCGTTGAGCGCGGCCTTCTGCCCGCTTGTGCCGCTGGCCTCGTGCGGGCGAATGGGATTGTTGAGCCACAGGTCCGTGCCGGCCACCAGGTAACGCGCCATATTGATGTCGTAGTTTTCCAGGAAGATCACCTTGCCCCGGAAAGCATCGCTGCGCGAGAAGCGATAGACCTGCTCGATCAGCGACTTGCCCGGCCCGTCGGCAGGATGCGCCTTGCCCGCGAAGACGATCTGCACCGGGCGTTCCGGATTATTGACGATGCGTTTAAGCCGTTCCAGGTCGCGGAAAATGAGCGTGGCGCGTTTATAGGTGGCGAAACGGCGCGCGAAGCCGATAATCAGCGTGTTGGGGTTCAACATGCGCTCGAACTCCGCCATCTGGAGCGCGCCTTCGCCCAGGCGCAGGTGATGCTCGCTCAAATGGTGGCGTGTATACTCGATGAGGGCATTTTTGCGCTCAAGATGGACCCGCCACAACTCTTCGTCGGGAATCTCCGTGATTGCCTGCCAGAGCGCGGTTTCATCGACGTGGTTCTTCCAATCCGCGCCCAGGTAATGCTGAAACAGCGTGTCTATCTCTG
>DASTKD010000197.1:0-5620 GCA_035716135.1 Ktedonobacteraceae bacterium | reverse complement strand
AAAGGACAATGTTTATTAAATTGCCATAAAAATGAGACGAAAATGGCAGTCAAATGGTTGACTTGTTGCCATTTTTGCGCTATTCTGAACAGTACATGCATTATTGAATTCTTTATTTGTCATTGTGCCGTCGCTCGCCGGACTGCATTGCAAACGCCCGGCGATTATTTCAGAACAGGTAGCCATGCAAGAGGCGCGAACGTGGCGCGACTTGTTAGCGGAAATTATCCGTGATCCACACGAGAAGCAGCGCATCGCGGCGGCTCTGGGTGTCAACCCGGTGACTCCGTCACGCTGGGCTAACAACCAGTCCCGTCCACGCTCTCAACATCACAAAAAACTGCTCGACGCCATTCCTGCCCGCCACCGCCAGGAATTCGCCGAATTATTCGCCGTGGATTATCCAGCCAGCCGCGAACCAGTCGTCAATGAACAGGCCGAGGAAACGGTAGAAGAAATACCCTCCCCGTTCTATAGTCGCGCTTTTAGCGCATACACCAGCACACCGCACGATTTGCGTATCACCTCTGTTTTAACGCTTATCCTGCAACAAATGCTTTCGCATCTCGACAGCGAGCAAGAAGGTATCTCTATCTCGGTGGCGCTCTGCACCGAACCGCCCGAGGGCGAGATGGTGCGCTCCCTGCACGAATTTGCCGGACGTGGCACAGCGCCATTCGACACTCACCTCGAGATGCAGCCCTTCTTTCTCGGCGTAGGGACGATGGCCGCGTTTGTCGTCACCCATAGCCAGCGGCTGGTAATTCAGAACCTCAGAGAACAGAAGGGCTTTGTTCACGCTCTCAGAACTGATTATGAAGAAAGCGCGATGGTCTGTCCCATCACGTTTGAAAACCGCATCGCGGGTTGTTCAATTGTGTCCAGCACGCGCCTGGACTTCTTTACGCCAGTTCGGCAGCAGATTGCGCAGGACTATACCAATTTAATGGCGCTGGCGCTGAGTTACAAGCATTTTTACAAGCCATCGCAGCTCCAACTGCGTGTTTTACCAGACCCGGAGCAGCAGCGCAAATTCTTTGCGAATTTCTCGCAGCGGCTGGTAGCCACCATTAGCCGTCACTCCGGGGAAGGCATTACGCGCGCCGAGGCAGAGGCCCTCACTCTCAGGGAAATCGAAGAAGAAATTCTGAGCCAGGACGATCTTTTCGCATGAAACTTGCCCTCAAAATCACTCCTCAGCGCAGCACGCAGTATGCTACCATGACGGAGAAGCTGGCCGCGCCAGAGCTGCTCGCCAGTCCACTGGCATCCACTATTCAGCATATCGAACCGGTCACGCTGGCCGGGCAAAACTACCTGCTGGTCACGCTGGATGATCCAGACCATTCGCTTCTGCTGGCGGTGCTGGCGCGGCTGGGAGCCACCAGCGAAGCGTATGAATACTTTGAATGCATTGGGGATATGCAGGGGCCATTCATGCGCCCGCTCGATTGTGTATGTACGCCCTTTGTGCCGCTAGAAATGGCCGAGGCGCGTCGTTACAAAGGCAAGACGAACGAAGTTTTTACGCGCGTTTTGCTTAACGTGGCGCTTTTCGCGGGGGCATTCCGCGAACGGATTACCGGGCGGCTGCGCATACTCGATCCGCTCGCGGGCGGCTGCACGACGCTCTTTCTCGCGCTCATCGCCGGATACGATGCTTTCGGCATCGAGCATGAACGGCAGGATGTCGAAACGACCGCGCTCTTTCTTCGTCAATTCCTGCACGGCGAACACATCCCTTTCAAAGAGCGCGATGAGCGAGGACGGCGCGCCGGGCGACGCTACCTCTTCGAGATTGGACACAAAGGGGCGACCCGTTACCTGGCGCTGGCGCATGGAGAAACGGCGCAGGCGGTCCAGCATTTACAGGAGGTGCCGGGTGGTCCGCATATGCACGCCATCGTGACCGATCTGCCCTATGGTATTCAACACTTTGGCGAAATCGCCAGCCTGCTGAATGGCGCGTTGCCCGTCTGGGAACGACTGCTCCTGCCCGGCGGCACGTTAGCCCTGTCCTGGAATGCTACGTGCATCCAACGCCAGGAAATGGTGAATTGTATCGAACATGCCACATCCCTGCGCGTCCTCAACGACCCACCCTACACCCTCTTTGAACACGCTGTTGACCGCGTCATCAAAAAACGCGATATTGTGGTGGCTGTGAAAATGTAGGGGTCGTTTGACTCTCAAGGCTTTACAGGATTTCTACATAGCCCTCCGTTCCATGCACACGAATTCGTTGCCCATCTTTTATCAGCCTGGTAGCATTTTCTACTCCGACAACTGCCGGTAAGCCATATTCACGTGCGATCACTGCTCCATGGGTCATCAGTCCACCAACTTCGGTGACCAGGCCTTTTATGGATACAAACAATGATGTCCAGCCAGGGTCAGTAAAGGAGGTGACTAATATATCTCCATCTTCTAGATCAGCATCTTCCATATGTAAGATGACACGCGCCCGTCCCTCTATCACTCCTGAAGAGACAGGAAGACCTACAAGAGTTCTGGCCGGGAGATGTTCTCGTTTGTACTCACCTGCAATGATTTCACCATCAGACGTGAGAACACGTGGAGGCGTGAGTTTTTCATAGAATGTGTACTCGTCTTTTCGTTTGCTAATGATCTGGTAATCCAGCGTATGTGTGCGCACGACTTCGCGGAGTTCTTCAAAAGTGAGAGAGTAGATATCTTCTTTTTCATGAAGAACGCCAGCTTGTACGAGTTGTTCGGCTTCTTTCAGTAACGCCTGCTTATACACGAAGGAGCGACTAACTATGCCGTATTTTGGATATTCACGATAACCAGCGAAATTCCGGATCAGGCTGATCATTCTTTCTGTCTCGTTGGCTTTTTCTTCGCCATCCGGTAATTGCTCCAATCGATCTAATAACTCTTGTTCTTTTTTCAAAGCCTCCTGTCGCCCTTGCTCAAATATCCGCTTGCTTTCACCTGATTCAAAGTTTTTGGTGTTACTGAGAATCATGGGGACAAGTGTGGTTGGTTTTTCGCTCCAACGGGTTCTCGTAATATCGATTTCTCCGGCACATCGCATTCCGTATGTGTTGAGGTAGGCATAGATAGCGTCTTGAGCTTCCTGTCCACCATCAAACTTCACCAGTTCATCCAGAAAGTTCTCATCTTTTACCTGGTGTAAATACTCAATTACTTCTGGATACGGACGAATCACATCTGCGACATCCAATAGCGCTAGACCCATCTCCGAAGTGATATTGTTTGGTACCGATTGAGAAAGCGTGTCTGCTACGTTTCGTTCACCTAACCACTCCATCATTTTTTCATTGATCCATGATGAGGCATCCATAGCAGCCAAAATCACACCCAAACTTTGTGATCGAATCTTCTTTGATTGCTGGATATCTTCCAGGATAAAATCAAATACATCCGCTCCTGATTTCGTTTGGATGGTTTGTTTTAACTCTTCTATCGATGCTTGACTCCTTTTGATCAAATTAGAAACGATTGCCGGATCGTTTTCGATGTGTGTACGAAAGCCCAAAGTCGATATAACTTTATTGCTTGTACCGGGATGCTGTTCTTTGTTGTCATCTGGTAACGGTTGTATAAAATCTCCCCGCTCTATGATGGTCATGAGTGCGTCTTTCATGAGCGGATCGTGCTGTCCCATGCCATTTAATAAGTTTTGTTTGCTGACAGGTGAAGCCAGCATAGGTGTAACATCAACAAACAACCTTCCACCGGCTTTACGCATCGTGGCACCAGTCGTTAACAGGAAAAAAGACAGCCCCAGTGGTTTCATGGGGTCGGTCATCATTTGTTGATGACCGACAGATACGTACACATGATTTTCCTCATCATTCGCTTCAGGGATGGGGAATAAAGTAGTGATTGGCCGGCTCTGGACAATAGAAAATGTATCATCAACCAGACACCATTCGATGTCCTGGGGGCAGCCGAAATGCGCTTCGATCTTCCTGCCAATGCGCTCAAGCTGCAACATTTGCTCATCCGTCAGCGCCTGCCTATTCTGCTGTTCAGGCTCGATTCCCTGCTCTTTCGTGCCGCCATCTTTTAAGGCATACATAGCCAGTTTCTTGGTGGATATCTTCTTATTGATAACCTTGCCGTTACGCACTTTATAGCTATCAGCATTCACCAGGCCGGAGACCAGGGCCTCACCAAGTCCGAAACTGGCATCAATGGATAACACCTTCCTGTTAGAAGTGACGGGGTCGGCAGTAAACACAATTCCTGCCGCCTGCGGGAAGACCATCTTCTGAACAACCACAGCCAGATGGACTTTCCGGTGGTCGAAGCCGTTTTGAAGGCGGTAAGTTACTGCCCTCTCGGTAAAGAGCGATGCCAGGCACTTGCTGATGTGCTTCAGGATCGCCTCCTTGCCGATAATGTTCAAATATGTATCCTGCTGGCCGGCAAAGGAGGCCGCCGGTAAATCCTCTGCTGTTGCGCTGGATCGTACTGCCCAGGCATTTGTTTCGCCATGCCTGGAGAGGAAGTGGGCGATCTCTTCATGAATATCTTGAGGGATGGCTATCCCTTCGATGACGCCGCGAATCTCACCGCTCAGTTCACCGATTTTCTCCCGGTCTTCCATCTTGAGAAGCGATAGCTGATCAAGCAATTCGTTCATCGACGACGTTTCCCCAATGATTCTTTGAAAGGCTTCAGTAGTAATACAAAAGCCATCGGGTACGCGTATTCCTTCAATCCTGGATAGTTCCCCCAGGTTCGCGCCTTTCCCCCCAACAACCATGAGTTTTGTTTGGTCAATGTTCTGAAAACTAAGCACATAGGAACTCATATGTTTACCTCCTTTGGCACACTTCCGCCTGAGTATAAGGGAAAGCACGCCAAAAAAAATCGTCCAAAAAGGCAGTGTGCAAGTAGACGGGAGGTGATATAATAAAAGTGGGGGAGAATAGACTCGTTTTTGAACTCAGAGAACACCCACTTCTGATCCTCTTCATTCAGATAATACAATCAAGCGCCAGTTACTCCTTGCGTCAAATGTGGCGGATTTATGGCTTTTCCGACAGTGTGATGCTCCCGCGTCCCTACAAATGTGCTACGATTGTAATAGATAAGATTCGTATACCATCGCTATTGAGGAGCCTGATCGTGTCCCATACATTTGAAGAACAATACGCTCCAATGCTAAAAGAAGTATTTACGAGCCGCGCGCGGCAGCAGTTGCAGCAGGGCGCGGATGGCGTGGCCCTGGCGCGTGGCTATGCCGAACATGGCAAACCCGATTTCGCGCTGGCCTGCTTGCTACTGCTAGATATTCCCGACGGCGAAAAACGCGAAATGCTGGCGTATGCTTACGAGCGCCGCGCCCGCCTCTCCGACGAAAAAGCGCGGCAACTTGATAAGCAATTTCACCGCTCGTTCCCCCTGATAAAACTGGGAGCGCAGAATGACCGCAAGCTAGCCGTCGCTATACGCAGCGGGCAGGCTGTGTTCCCCGTCGATGTCCCGCCGGATGATTAAGGCTCTTCGTCCTTGCGGGTAATTTGTAGCCTCTCCCGACATTTTTAATGTACGGAAGGCGACCGCAAGGGTCGCCTCTACTATGAGACGAAGTGGCTCTCCAGGCTCGTTTATAGTAGAGGCG
>DASTKD010000196.1:0-6574 GCA_035716135.1 Ktedonobacteraceae bacterium | reverse complement strand
CAGCCGGTAATCGTGGATCAACCTACGGTTGAGGATACCATCAGCATTTTGCGCGGCCTCAAACAGCGTTACGAGGTGCATCACGGCGTCAGTATTCAGGATAGCGCACTGGTGGCCGCCGCTATGCTTTCCAACCGCTATATCACCGATCGCTTCCTGCCCGATAAGGCTATTGACCTGATTGACGAGGCTGCCAGCCGCCGCCGCGTGGAACTCGATAGCACCCCCGGCCAGATCGACGCGCTGGATCGGCGCATCCTGCAATTAAAGATGGAGCAGGAGGCGTTGAAAAAGGAAAAGGACGCCGCCAGCCGCGAGCGCCTGGCAAAGGTGGAGCAAGAGATCGCCAACCTGAACGAGCATCTGCGCCCACTCAAAATGGCGCTGGATAGCGAGCGCACACTGGTAGAATCGCTGGCTACCCTGAAGAAAGAGTTGGAGCAGAAGCGGGGCGAGGGCGAAAGAATCCGGCGCGAAATTGAGCTTGAGTACGCCGAACGCGGCAACGCGAATTTTGAGAAGGCCAACCTGTTACGATCGAGCATCGAACAGTTAGAGCAGCGTATCGCGGAGATGGAGGCGAAGTCGGCCACGCTCAAAAGCGAGCGTATGCTGCGCGAAGATGTGACAGCTGAGGATGTTGCCGAGGTCGTCTCGAAGTGGACGCATATTCCCGTTGTACGCTTGATGCAGGGCGAAATTCAGAAGTTGCTCACGATGGAAGATCATTTGCGCGAGCGCGTGGTGGGTCAGGATCACGCCTTGCAGGTTGTGGCCGATGCCATTCGTCGCTCGCGCGCCGGTTTGCAGGACCCCAACCGGCCTCTCGCCAGCTTCATTTTCCTGGGGCCGACCGGCGTGGGCAAGACCGAACTGGCGCGCGCGCTGGCGGAGTTCCTGTTCGATGATGAGCAGGCGATGGTGCGTATCGACATGTCGGAGTACATGGAGAAACACAGCGTCTCGCGCTTGATAGGCGCGCCTCCTGGCTATATCGGCTACGACGAGGGAGGCCAGTTGACGGAGATCGTGCGCCGCCGCCCTTATTGTGTGGTACTTTTTGATGAGATCGAGAAGGCCGCGCCGGAAGTCTTTAACGTGCTGCTGCAAATGCTCGACGATGGTCGCCTGACCGACGGGCAGGGCCGCACGGTTGATTTCAAGAACACGGTTATCATTATGACCAGCAATGTCGGTGTAGCGTGGCTGGGCGAATTCGAGGGTATGGACGAGGACAATGTGCAGCGTCTGGTGCGCGTGCGCCTGCGCGAAGAGGGTTTCCGCCCGGAATTTATCAACCGCATCGATGAAGTAGTAGTCTTTCACCAGATAAAACACAGCCAGATGATGAGCATTGTAGACATTCAAATGAATCTGCTGAGTGCGCGCCTGGCCGAGCGCCACATCACCTTGCGCCTGAGCGACGAGGCCAGAGCCATGCTGGCGGATATGGGCTACGACCCGCAATTCGGCGCGCGCCCGCTCAAGCGCGTTATCCAGCGCGAAGTACAAAACAGGGTAGCCCTGGCTATTCTTGAGGGAAGAGTACAGGACGGCACAACTGTAGAGATTGATGTCAAAGGTGGCGAGTTAGTCCTGGAAGTAATGCAGAATGTCGTGTGACATAATGAAGAATAAAGATATTATCAGGGAGCATTCCCGTGCAAACGATACATACATCCGAATCACAACAGTCAGATCACACCCAGCTTATCCGCGAGTTGAGCGCGATGTTGGCGCAACTCAGCGTATTGCAAAGCATTACGCGACCGGACGAAAGCACGATGCTTTCACAGGCCGACCTGGCAACGCTGCGCGCGGGGCTGACAACGCTGGAGCAGATGGCGCGCGAGATGCTTTATGAGGCGCGTGCGGCTGAAGATGCGCATTCGCTCGCAAGTTTGCCGGATGTGCCACTGGCAGAGGCGCTGGCGCGTGCCGTCGATGAGGCCGCCGAAACGCTACAGCTTTCCAGCCGCGTCGTTTTTGCGGGAGAGGAACGTTCACTGAGTGGTGAGGTCGAGGGATTGCTTTACCATATTGCGCTGGCCGCCCTTTCTCAGATTCGCCAGCATAACGGGGCGCGCAAACTACGCTTCACGTTGCAATACGAGAGCGACCAGTTAGTTATGAACATCGAAGATGATGGCATACCAGCAGCACAGGCCGGGAACGGCATGTTTGCCGAAGACGAACGATCTATGCCGGTTCCGCCATTCACGGTAAAAGAAGATGCGCATAGTCTTGACTCCGATGATGCCTTGCTTGCTCGCTTGCGCAACCGCGTGGAGATGCTCGGCGGCTCTCTCGAAATGATTACCAGCATCGAACATGGCACACAGGTACAGGCTCGTCTCCCCTATATACGACAGCCGCAGGTACGGGAGGAACTGGTGATGGACACTCTTATAAAGAGTAGTCCAGCCAACCCGCTGCGTGTTCTGGTGGTGGATAGCCTGGCCGTGACGCGGGCCGGCCTGCGGCGGCTGCTGGAAAGTTATAGCGATTTGCTGGTGATAGGCGAAGCGGTTGATGGCGTGCAGGCCGTGAGCGAGACGGCGGAGCTAGGGCCACAAGTTGTTATCATGGACGCGCAGTTGCCTGGCGGTCAAAGCCTCGAGGCGCTGCGCCAGATCAAGCTGCTCAACCCGGAAACGCGCGTCTTGCTGCTCACCACGCTTGAGCGCGAAGAGTACCTGTACGAAACGCTGCGCGCGGGGGCGGATGGCTACGTACTTAAAGACATTTTGCCCGGCGAACTGGCGCAGGCGGTGCGCAGCGTGGCGCGGGGAGAAGTGCTGGTGCAGCCACAAATTGCCAGTCGCCTGATCTCGCGTTTCGGTAAGCAGGAACGCGCCATCAACGCATTGGAAAGCTTGACCGCGCGCGAAATGGAGGTGCTGCGACTGCTGGCGCGCGGAATGCGCAACAAGGAGATCGCCGCCCGCCTGTATGTCAGCGAGCGCACAGTCAATTTCCACCTGGCAAATATCTATCAAAAACTGCACGTCTCCGGTCGCACCGAAGCCCTGAGTAAAGCGCACGAGCAGGGCTTGCTCACGGCCTGAGTACACCCGCGTGCCAGACATCGACTTCCCGTTTCAATGTAGCGATATACTGAGCTTCATTATTGCCATCACTGTTGGGCGCGTATTTGGGGATGATTTGATCGACGGTCACACGTCCCCACTGCGCAACATAGAGGTTGCGGATAAGCTTGTACCATTGCTCAAAGCCATCCGTCCAGTTATACATTTGCGCGTACCCGCCTCTATTCTGATCGATACAGGGTCGCGTCGGGATGCAGCGCAAATTGCCCAGTGACATCGTGACACGCGCTTCACCTGTCGTGCCAAAGAGACTTTCATGCATAAAGAAGGCCAGCGCGTAAACCGGATCGATGCCGTATTTCAGGCCCAGATCGTACATCTGCTGTCCCAGACCTGCTGCTGGTGAACCGTAGCTGGCAAGCACGCGATTGATGAAATCCGCCGTGATGGTAGGTTTGCCAAGTACCGAATAGGGGCCAGTACTGGAAGGAATGGGAATAGGTGTCTTCGCTGCTATCGGGCCGTTGCTATTCTCCCACTGATTGAAAGCGTTATATGACCCGCCGACCTGAATGGAAAAAGTTTGGCCGCCATTATATGGCACGACCTCCCCTGCGCCGGGTCTCTGGAACATACCCGCTGAGATGGCAACGCCCAGCAAGACCACGATACATACCATACTCAGCACCAGCGCCATAAGCCAGGGACGATGACGCGACAGAGGTTTATGATGGGCAGGCAAAGTCACTGTGGTAGGAGTTCTCCGCGCTAGCAACCTGTCATCCCTGTCGTCAAGCTCTACATACGTATCCACCTCTTGCTCATCTTCATGCAAATCCGGTAATACACGAGTAGCGCGCTTGATCGTGACCTGAGTAGTAGCTGA
Source organism: Ktedonobacteraceae bacterium (assembly GCA_035716135.1). Lineage (GTDB taxonomy): Bacteria > Chloroflexota > Ktedonobacteria > Ktedonobacterales > Ktedonobacteraceae > CF-113. The sequence goes on along the minus strand of DASTKD010000196.1, from coordinate 2,638 downwards.
AATCTCATGCAGCGGCGGCTGATCTCCATAGCTACTGCCTCGCGCCATGCCTGACCTCCTCTTTAGAATTAGAACAAATATTCCTGAACTTGTAGTTTAGCACATCATGCCGGAGAGCGCAACGCCTCTCATAATCACGCATCTTGATACAATTTGACATACTACCAGCAAAGGAAGAGACCGTCAACTTGCTGGCGTTTTTGTTCTATGTGAAGCAAGTATATCACAGGTTGCTTAGAATTCGGATGGCAAGCATCCCTAATTTCGGGTATGTTAATCCTTTACAGGAAAAAGGTTCGTTTTGTACAGGCATCAATTTTATTGACATCGGAGATTATCTCATCCTGTTCAATTTGCAGTGCTATCATCGCTTATTCAATTGCAAAGAAACATCGGTTATTACTTGAATAGCTCTTGCTATGACGTGCTGTAATGGATATACTACCCTCTATGTAATGTATGCATTTCCTGAAAAAAGTGCAAACGCCTTAGCTTCGTCTTGCATTTTTAGCTGAGACAAGGAGATGTCGATGATACGTCAAACATTGTTCCGCCGCTATCGGGCTGTTGTCCAGGGCTTCTTGTTTCTGGTTGCGATGCTGCTGCTTTTTATTCCTGTTGTAGCAAAGTTCGATAATACCGAGATAAGTCTAGTGTTCTTTAGCCTGGCAACATCCATGTTAGCAAGTGTGCTGCTCTCTTTCTTTGAGTCCATGATGGGAACGGATGTCGCAACTATCGTAGAACAACGTGTCAATTTTAACAGGGTTGTTTATGATCGCGGATTGGAGACAGTGCATCTATATACAGAGGACTCATTTTTTGAAAAGCTTGAATATGCTCACTCGATTGATTTTATGTCTGTATCAGCTCATGGTACCTGTCAGCAATACGGCAGTAGAATCATCAATGCAATTGAAAAGCACGGATGCAAGGTAAGATTTCTGTTGTCTGACCCGGACAATGTTATCTGGACGAAGAGTGAGATCAGCGATGCGCTTTGTCCCACATCCGACGTTCCGTATGAAATCAGGGATACGGAGCGCTATCTCCGGCGACTTGTTAGTAACCTCAAGCGTGAGAAGCCCTCGTTAGAAGTGGGGTCTCTGGAATTACGTTATTATCCTATAGCGCCAACAGCGTCTATAATCCTGGTTGATGGCACAGTCGTAAGACACACGCCTTACTTGCCTCACCGGCATAGTTCTGATTCTACAACCTACGATTTTACGAAGTTGCGTGGAGGTGAACTTTATTCCAGGTACAGTGAGACCTTTAATAAGGTATGGGATCAATCTAGAGTAATCTTTAAGGAGAGTTGGTCTGTGAGAAATAGCTACAAACAAAATACCTCGGATTTGGAGAAAGATAATTGAGCCATTAAACGCGCGTTATCAAGTTATTTCCATTCAATTTGAGGTTCACTTTGTTTTCGCGTTTGCTATGATAGTATTATACACGCCGCAAGCATGTGTGATGGAATAGAGATATGAGAACGAGCATTTCTGTTGACGATACCTGTGCGACGTGGTATTATTCCGTTGGCGCAAAGGTATGAATTTATATAGAGGGTTTTGAAATGGGACCGCGTAATGTGTTTGTCACCGGGGGAGCAGGATTTATTGGCAGCAACTTTGTCTATCACTTGTTAGATGCGCTACCTGATACGCATGTCAAGGTATATGATAAGCTGACTTACGCCGGTAATATGGAAAACTTTGAGAGAGTGAAAGCCAATCCTCGTTTTTCTTTTGTGCATGGCGATATATGTGATGTGCATGCAGTAAGTGAAGCAATGCGCGGTTCAGATATGATTGTGCATTTTGCCGCCGAAACACACGTTGACCGCTCTATACTTGTCGGGGTGAATCCATTCATACAGACCAATATACAGGGTACCGTGACGTTGCTTGAAGCTGCGCAAAAGTTGGGCGTCGAGCGTTTCCTGCATGTCAGTACGGTGGAGGTCTATGGCAATACCGCACCGTCCGTATCGGTGCGCCACCAGTTTTTAGAGGATGATTCTTTAAACCCTCTATCACCCTATGCTTCCAGTAAGGCGGCGGCTGATCGCCTTGCCTATTCTTACTGGACGACTTTCAAGCTGCCCGTAGTGATTACACGCTGTGTCAATAACTACGGTCCCTATCAATATCCTGAGAAACAAATACCTCTTTTTATTACGAACGCCCTGCAGGGGCGTCCTCTGCCCGTGCATGGAGATGGGCTAAATACCCGCAACTGGATTCATGTCGAAGACCATTGCAGAGCATTGCTGGCAATACTAAACGCTCCGGCTGATGCAGTTGTAGGTGAGGTGTTTAATATTGGTAACGACGAAGAACACAATGTGATCGATAATGCAAATGCGATCCTGCGCCTGGTAGGGGTGCCATCCTATTATCCCTCTTCTTCGCTTATCTCCTTTATACCAGACCGGCAGGGTGCCGTGCGACGGCTGGCAGTCGATGCAACAAAATTACGCGAGCGGCTAAACTGGACACCTCAGATTTCGTTTGAAGATGGGTTGGCATCTACCGTCCAATGGTATATAGAAAATGAAGCCTGGTTAAAGCATGTGCTGGAGCGCGGAGATACATTTCTCAATGATGCGCTAAATAGAGGCGTCGATAAAGCT
>DASTKD010000195.1:0-6053 GCA_035716135.1 Ktedonobacteraceae bacterium | reverse complement strand
GTTTGTGATAAGCGTGCGCATAAGTATCTCCTCACATTCTCTGCTGAATTTTGCCGTCCAAATGCAGCGATAACCCGAAACATCCGCTTCGTTTCTAATGAACATTGCCAATCAAGATCGGCAATGTCATCCTGAGTGCAGCGAAGGATCTCTCTCCCGCTACGCTGAGATCCTTCGCTTCGCTCAGGATGACAGAGTGGAGCAAAGGATGACAGGATCAGGACCGACTGTGGTTGTCACAATTCATCTTGATTAGTTCATTATAAATCATGACATAGGATAGATGTTGAGGTCAGTATACACCACGTCCGCCGGAGTTGAGCCATTACTTCTGGCGAGAAAGGCAACCCACCCGCTTGTAAAGTCGGTATTGGATAGTTGCGTTAGAAACACGCCGTTAGCATAAAAGGAGAGGCTTTTCCCGTTCATAATCAATTGTAACGTATTGGCCTGACCGCCTGTATGCAGCGCGTTCGAGGCTGTCCAATCTTTGAGGGTGGTAGACGCATTATTATAATTGCCGCTGCTCAGAATGCGATAATTGCCCGCACCGTCCACTTCAAAGAGATAGCCATTATACCCGCCAAAATTCATAATAGGCCCCGCAGAGCGAAAGAAAACCCCTCCTGATTTCCCGCTCACGATGCGCATAGTGACGGTAACGGCGGCGTTCGCATAGGAGTTGTTCGCTTCTTTGCACCCTTGCAAGTTGCTCGTAGTAGTGTCATGGTAGCCATCAGCCCGAAACGCGCAGTTGTCGCTTTGATCCCAGCCAGCAGCAACAGTCTGCGGGCTATTAGCTTTATTCAGGCTATCTTGATAGACGGGTTGACCGGACGTAGCCGTTTGAATCACTCCGGCGGTGGCGCTGGCCTGTGCTTGCGCAGTAGCAGTCACAGCAGCGATAGCAGAAGCAGTGGCCTGAGCGCGGGCTGTCGCGCTGGCGGCGGCGGCAGCCTGGGCCGTCGCGGTCAAATTGGGCGTGGTCGTCGGCGCATTGGTAGCAGGCACAGTCTGCCCCGCCTGCGTTGTTTGCGTGTTCGTAGTATTGCCAGGATTGTTGTTTGACTGCTGCCTGCGCGGGATGTAAATGGCCGCGACCGAACCAGCGATGATGAGCAAGGAGAGTACAATAATGATGATCGAGAACCAGGGGCGACGATAATACGGCCTTTTCGGTGGCTCCGGGGGTTGATATGGCGGTGGAACAGGAGACAGTGGCGCATCTATCCCTGCATTTGATGAGCGCGAAGCAGGACTTTGCCTTGATAACTTCATGCCCTCAGTACCCTTTTCCAGTGGCGATGGCCTGACTTCCTGCACATTTTCGGCTGGATTGAGTAAGAGCAAGGGTGGTCGCAGGATAAGCTGGCCGGGGCGCGGTGCAGGAGCGGGGGCAGGGGATGCGGGAGCGATAACTGGCGGCGCAACCACTGCCGAATAGTCGGGGATAGTTACTCCTGTACTTGTAGCTACGGCATGGCAGAAGGCATCGGCTAATTGTCTGGCGCTGCTATAACGCTGTTCCGGTTTCTTTTCCAGCGCCTTGAGCATCACGGCCTCAACGGATTTTGGGATGGCGGAATTGATGCTGCGCGGGGTTGGCGGACGACGTTGTATATGCATGGAAACCAGGGCAATCTGGTTTTGCGCGATGAAAGGCAGACGCCCCATCACCATCTCGTATAGCAGCACGCCCAACGAATAGAGATCGCTACGCGCATCGGCTTTGCGATCAAGTTCAAATAGTTCAGGCGCGACATAATCGACTGTGCCGAGGACATTACCGGTAGTGGTCAGGTGGGTCGCATCCCCGGTAATACGCGCAATGCCAAAATCCGTCAGGTAGTAATTTCCATCGCTATCGATCAATACATTGGAGGCTTTGATATCACGATGAATGATACCCTGCCTGTGAATATATTCGAGCGCGCCGGCAACGTTTTGTATAGCGTGGCAGGCTTCCACAAGCGAGAGCGGCCCGCGCCGGATACGCGCGCGCAACGTGCCGCCCTCCATACAGGGCATCACAATGAAATAGTGGGTAAAGTTGTCCAGCTCGCCCGTCCCATAATTAAGGATGGGAACGAGATGGTGTTCCAGGCTGTCTTGCCAGGAGGCCATCAACTCCGCTTCGCGCATGAAACGCCGCAGCATCTCCACATCTTCGCGTTTGAAGATTTTTACCGCAACAATGCGCCCCGTCTGCTTGTCCATCGCCTCATAGACATTCGCCATACCCCCCTTGCCAATCATGCGCCGCAGTTCATAACGGTCGAGGATTTTCCCCTCAAGTTCTGCCATATAAAATACTCTCTGCTTCCCAGCGCCATTCCTTTGTTTAACATATGTATATATAAACGGACTCTACGGCTTTTCGTTACCATCCTTCAGATAACCGGACATTTCAGCTTATTGTAGCACTACTCTTTACAGAAGTCAGTATGTTATGATAAATGTGAAAGGCGCGTACCATCATACAGGAGCCATTGCATGGACACACAAACGGAAGCGACATGGGAATTGACCTCGCGGCGCATCGAGCTAGATGATCCCGCCGGAGCTATGGAGTTTTATTACCGCCAGGGCTGGACGGATGGTTTGCCGGTTGTGCCGCCAACCCCCGCCAGAGTTCGGGAGTTCCTGGAATACTCCGGTAACTTTCCCGGCGATATTTTGGGCGTGATTCCGGCACGCAACCGCGTGATTACCGCCGAGAAAGTTGCGATTAACGCGGTTATGGCGGGCTGCCTGCCCAACTACATGCCCGTCATCGTGGCGGCAATCGAGGCTATGTGCCAGGAGTCGTTCAACCTGCACGGCATTTCAGCGACGACGGGTGGCACCGCGCCTTTGCTGATCGTGAATGGCCCGGCGGTGCAACAGTTGAATATCAATTGCGGCGTCAATCTTTTTGGGCCGGGCGTGCGCGCCAACGCCACCATCGGGCGAGCCATTCGCCTCATCCTGATGAACGTGTGCGGCTCCATTCCGGGCGTACTCGACAAAGCCTGCATGGGACATCCCGGCAAGTATAGCTATGTCATCGCGGAAAATGAAGAGGGCAACCCCTGGGAACCACTGAGCGTCGAGCGTGGCATCCCAGCCAGTCTCAGCGCGGTGACAGTCTTCGCGGGCGAAGCTCCGCACCATGTCAATAGCCAGGTGGGCGGCACGGGCAAGCGGCTTGTCCTCTCGATTGCCAATACCATGATGGGAACTGTTTACCTGGGCGGCAACTGGATACTGGCGCTTTGCCCGGAACACGTCACCATCTTTAAGAAAGAGGGCTGGACGAAGGCGCAGATACGCGAGGCCGTATGGGAGCAGGCGGCGCGTCCTTTCGACGCTTTCAAACGTATCGCCGGTTTCCACGACGAGCTTATTCACCCCGAAGATGCCGAATCCACCTACCACTATATACATACACCGGACGATTTGCTGATCGTGACGGCTGGCGGTGGCGCGGGCGGCTTCTCCGCGCTGATCCCGCCCTGGGCCGCTGGAGCGGATTCGCGCCCCGTAACGCGAGCCGTCGGCGTCTGTATCGATTGCGATTAGTTGCCAGAGGAGACATTTCAAGATGACCGAACCATTCATTGTACTCGACCCGACGCTCGAGGTAGAGGCGACACGCCAGGAACGCGCGCCGCGCCTGGCAACCTTCCATACTATCGGATTGCTGGACAACGGCAAACCCAACTCCGATAAGCTCCTGAAAAAGGTCGCGTCCATGCTGGAAACGTGTTTTCCTGATGTGCAGATCAACTACTACCGCAAGCCTGGCGCGTACCGACCCGCCTCCAACGCTCTGCTCGACCAGGTAGCCGCCGAATGCGACGTAGCACTGGTTGGCATTGGCGATTGAGGGTCATGCAGTTCGTGCAGTGTGTACGACGGGCTAATGATCGAACAACGCGGTAAGGCAGCAGCCATCATCTGCACCGAGCAATTCATCTCCTCGGCTCGCATGACCGCGCAAACCTTCGGCATGGACGGCTACCCCATCGCCGTCATCCTCCACCCCATCGGTCGCGTCACCGACCAGGAACTTGACGAACGCGCCGAGGTGGCGCTACCGCAGGTGTTGGAGCTGCTGGTGAAATAAGAATTGTTGATAGATTTGGGAATGATGGGATGAAAGATGCGTACTTCTTTCATCCCATCATTCCCAAATCTATCAATTTATTTAATATCACCTTCGCGCTGATAAATATCTCCAAAAGTGCTTGACAATTTGCATTTTCCTGATTATACTATATCACTGTGATATATATCACAGTGATATGTTTATAGAAGCAGAGAGTTACTGAACTGGAAGGAAGTGAAGGCGTTGTATGAGTTCATCTTGCTGGCGCAACTGATGAACGGCCCGGCGCATGGCTACCTGATCGCCAAGATCATCAACGACATCATCGGGCCTTTTGCGCGCCTCAGCTATGGGCGGCTCTATCCCTTGCTGGCAAAATTGGAAGAGAACGGGTTGATTAGCAGCGAGGTTGATAGCGCCGCTGGGAAACAACGCGACCGCCATCTGCGCATCTATACTCTCACTGATGCGGGTCGTATGCGTTTTCGACTCTTGATGAACGACAGCAACTCAAATCCAGGGAACTATCAATACCTCTTTGCCTATAAAGTCACAGCGTTCAGTCATATCACATCGGCTGATCGCCTGCGTTTGATTGACCATTATATCAATCACTGCCAGACCAACATCTTCCACCTACAGGCCGAGACGGAAGATATGGTGGTGAAAGCGGCTCAGATAGATGATCTGCGTCAGACATCACCCGAACTGGCGCATGGTTTTTCTCGTCTGGACATCTATAGCATTGAGAACATTGTGAATGTCTTGCAGCATTCCACTGACATATGGAAGCTTCAACTCGAATGGGCCAGGGAGTTGAAGGCAAGGGAAATGGCGCTTGCCTCACGGACGGGCGAGGGAGGATACACCATCTTTAATAAAGACAGACTAGACGAGTTATCGTAAAATGCACGTTCCTGCGATGGGTAGGAACAGCTAAAGATCGGCGCGCTCCCCTGCTACAGTTCTCAGGCTAGCACAGGGGAGGCGTCGCAATCGAGCGGAGAACCGCTCTCTGCATTATATCATGTTGAGCGATTGCTCCGCAGTGGAGAAAAAACTATATGGATGCAAAACCAATGGAAACATCGTCCACATCACAAAAGCAGGCCACGCCAGAATTTAGCCGCCGACTGCGTGGTTTCGCGCTCTTCAGCGTGCTGGGAGCCTTGATGCTCACCCTCCTACTGGAGGCGCTGGATCAAACCGTTGTTGGTACGGCGCTGCCTCGTATCATCGGCTCGCTGCAAGGCTTTGACCGTTATACATGGGCTGTCACGGCCTATACGCTGGCTTCGGTCATCATGATTCCCACTGTTGGCAAGCTTTCTGACCAGTTTGGCCGCAAATGGTTCTTGATCGCCGGTACGACCATCTTCCTGGTAGGTTCGGCGCTGGCCGGAGCCTCGCAGACCATGAACGAACTGATCGCCTTTCGCGCGCTACAGGGATTGGGCGCGGGCGTCGGCATCGCGCTGGTCTTCACCGTCGTTGGCGACATCTTCTCCCCGGCGGAACGCGCCAAATGGCAGGGCATTTTCGGCGTAGTGTATGGCTTCTCGAATCTGGTCGGGCCAACGCTCGGCGGCTGGCTCACGGATCACGGGCCGCTGGTTGGCAGCCTGGTGACGGATACAACGCGCTGGCGCTGGGTTTTCTACGTCAATCTGCCCCTGGGCATTCTCGCGCTGGTGGCGCTGCTCGTCTACCTGCCCTATAACATTTCCATTCGCAACACGCGCTACACCGGCTGGGCTGCTGTGCGCCGCATCGACTTCGTGGGAGCAATCCTGGCTGGCGCTGCTACCATTTGCCTGCTGCTGGGACTCACCTGGGGCGGCGATCAAACCTATGATTGGGCTTCGGCGCAGGTGATCGGTGTGCTGGGAGCGTCTGTCGTCCTCTACATCGCCTTCTTCATCTCCGAACGCTTCGCCGCCGAGCCTGTGCTGCCGCTCACGCT
>DASTKD010000194.1:0-3849 GCA_035716135.1 Ktedonobacteraceae bacterium | reverse complement strand
GAAAAATCCCAGCGGGTAGGGCTGATAATAGGCGATGACAAGTCCTCCCCACGTAAAGAGCAACGCCAGTATTACCGAGAACAACAGGGTCATGGATGGGCGCGCTGACAGCCGCTCAGCGATGGCTGCCGGGGTCACGAGCAGCGCGAAGATCAGCAGCACACCGACGATCTGCACCGCTTCGGCGACGGCGAGCGCCAGGATGAGCAGGAACGCCACGCTGATAAAGCGCACAGGTACGCCCTTCGCCTCTGCGGCCTCTTCATCTAGCGAGGCAAAGAGGAGCGGGCGATACATGGCTCCGAACGCCAGCAACGTGAACGCTCCCACAGCGAGCGCGATCAACACGTCCTGCTGGCTGATGCCCACTACCTCGCCAAAAAGCACGGCATAGGCGTCTGTGCTATATCCATGATAGAGGGAAATGAAGAGAAAGCCCAGGCCCAGGGCAAGCGACAGGATTATACCGACCGCGACATCGCGCTGGGAAAGCCGCTTGCCGAAAGCGCCCATACCAATTCCGCCAACCAGAGTGAACGCCAGCAGCCCGTAGACCGGGGCGAGACCAACAAGTACCGCTCCGGCAGCTCCGGCGAAGCCGATGTTGGCGAGCGTATGACTGGCAAAGGCGAGGCCACGCAGCACAACGAAATAGCCGACTACCCCCGCCAACACCGCGATGATGGTACCCGCCAGGAATGCGTGGCGCATGAAGTCGTACTGGAAGATGTCCTGCCAGTCCGCGACCAGGTTCCAGGAGAAAACGGGCGGGCCGAGTTGGGCAACCCGCGTGGTCATGTGTTGTAGCAGTCCAGCAGGGAAAAGCAAGACGAGCTTGAAGACCCATACTACGTTCATGCCGGATGCCCCTCCATCTCTTCGAGACCCACCACAAAGACCCGACCCAGGCTGTCACGTATCACTTCGACCGGAGCGTCGTACAGGCTGCTCAGCTTCTGCGTTGTAATGATGTCGTCAAGCGGGCCGATCGCTACCTGTCCGCGCGCGATATACAGCACGCGGTCAACGACGGGCAGAACGGGGTTCACATCGTGAGTTACGAGCAGCACCGTGAAGCCCTGTTCGCGCGCAAGGCGGGCGACGAGGCGGGCGATACCCACCTGGCTGCGCAGGTCAAGGCTGGCAAGCGGCTCGTCGAGCAGCAGCAGGCGCGGCTTCCCCACCAGGGCCTGCGCCAGGTACAGTCGCTGTTGCTCACCACCCGATAATTGCCCGATGGGACGGTCGGCGTATGCCGTCGCCTCCACCGCTTCGAGTACCTCCGCCACGCGGGCCTGCTTTTGCCGCGTTGTTCCGGGCAACGAGAAGCCCCAACGCAGGCCGTCCAGCCCCAGCATCACCAGGTCGCGCCCCCGCACGGGCAGATCAGCATCGAGGAGCCGTCGCTGCGGCACGTAGCCAATGGCGGCATTACCCCGCCGTGGAGCGCGTCCCAGCACAGATATACTGCCCTCAGCAGGACGCAGCAGTCCGAGCAACATGCGCAGCAGGGTTGACTTCCCGGCGCCATTGGGACCCAGAATCGCTACGAACTCCCCCGGCGCAATCTGGAACGTGGCATGACGCCAGATGGTGCGCTTCCCCAACTGCGCCGCCACATCCTGAAAGGTCGCAATGTCCGCGCGCTGCTCACTCCCCCATGAACTGGTGCTGTTCCCAGACCGCGTATTGGCGGGTAGTATATTAGAAGGAATGGGCGACATCTCGCTTATCTCATTCTCGCGCTGCATAACATTCTCCTGAGAGAAAGGTTCCAGGTACCTTCTCATGACATTACTGACCGGGCGCGCTGGCGTTTAGCGCATTCTGTAGCGTCTGTAACTGAGCAGTCTGCCAGTCCTGGAAGCTGGCAGTGGCAGGCTGGATGGTCTCCGATATGCCCACAATCGGAATGTTCTGCTGAGACGCGAGCTGCTTCATCATCGTATTGATATTGGTAACGGTCTGCACATTATAAACCAGCACACTGATTTGCTTCTGGCGCAGTTGTTGCTGGAACGTCACCACGCTGCTCGCGGGCGGATCATTGCCCTCAGCTACAGCGTTCATGAACTCCGGCGGCGAAATCAGGTTCAGACCCAGCGCATTCGCCATATAGACAAAGATGCTCTCCGTCGCGCCAACCTTCTTGCCAGTGAACTTTGCTTTGATTTCAGCAATACGATTGTGATAGGCGCTTAACGCTGTCTCGAAGGCGGCGCGCTGGTGTGTGAAATAGGCGCTCGCGGCGGGATCGAGCGCCTGGTAGTCTCTGGTAATCTGATCGGACACCTGCTCGACATAGGTAGGATTATACCAGAAATGCGGGTTGTCGCCCTCGTGTTTGCCCAGCAAGTTCGCAACCGTGAATACCTTGCGCCCATCCACCGGGTTGGCATCCAGCAGTTTCTGCCCCCAGCTATCGTAGCCAGCCCCGTTGAGGATCACATAATTGGCCTGAGCGAAGGCGCGCGCGATGTCCGTGTTGCTCTGATATTGATGAGGGTCAGCATTGGGATCGCTGACAACGCTGGTCACATTGACATGGCTGCCACCAAGCTGCGTAGCAATACTGCCCCAGAAGTTCTCACCCGCAACCACATTGAGAACGGTCGAGGATGACGTGGGCGTAGAACTACCTGTCGGGCTAGTAGTACACGCATTCAGCACAAAAACAAGCAGCAAGCCACAAGAAAGCAGAAACGATACTCCGCGGAAACGAGGCATAAGGCAATCTTCCTCCTAAAGAGACATTGTATCAAATACATCGTTCCCACTATAACATAGGAGAAAGCGTCCTGTCAATGATATTGCATCTCATTAACAAATTTGATTGAGGGAAGGTTAAGATTACTATCGTTATCCGCGCCAAAAGTACCGGATTGATGCCTGTTTCTGTGTATGTATACAAGAAATGCTATACTCTCCGTTATTGAGTAACAAAGGAGTGTAGATCTGGAAGGGTTATTTTTTGTGAAAAAAGTCTGTTGGGGCCTGATATGTCTTGCTTTGATCGTGCTGCTGGCGTCTTGCGGCTCTGAAGTGGTCACGACTTCATCCCTGTCGTCTTATAGCATCGCAAGCCAGTCGCTCAGTCAAAGCGTCTCGCAACAAGCTCCTGCTTCCACCTCAACTCCTATGCCACCGGTGTCAATTCCCGCTCAAAGAGCAACGCCGGTGTCAACGCCAGTTCCTCACACCGCTACCCCTCCCACTACCAGCACTCCCTCGACCCCGTCGCCATCCTCGAACTGCGTCACATACAGTAACGAGGCAACCCTGGTTCCGGCCAAAAATGGGACGCTGGCAGCCCCCTATGGGCCAGCGCCGCTCACTGGAGAAGCGCAGCAACTCGCGCAGCAACTGTTTCAATTGGTCAATGCTGACCGCGCCGCCTGCGGCCTGCCTGCTTTCGCCTGGAACGCCACGCTGGCTTCTGGCGCGCTGCTGCATAGCTGGAACATGGCGCACTGCGGCTTCAGCCATACCTGCCCCGACGGCATGACGCAATATCAGCGCATCGCCAACGAAGGATTCGCCGGCGCAAGCGACTGCGGCGAAAATATCGGCCTGGCCGGGCCATCCACGCCAGCCTGGACCAACGTCTACTCCGTTCACGAAAGCATGGCTCATGAGCCACTGGGCGGCTGGCACCGCATCCACCTTTTCAGCACGACCCTGCACAGTATCGGCATCGGCGTCTATATCGACTCCAACGGCTGGGTCTGGTTCTCCGAAGATATGGTAAGCTAGACAGGGAAAGCCGAACGTTGTTGTAAAAGACCCTGATCGAGGAGTGTTGAGCGTGCGGAAACGAAAAGTGGCGTTAGTAACGAGCATCTGCGTGTG
>DASTKD010000193.1:0-4387 GCA_035716135.1 Ktedonobacteraceae bacterium | reverse complement strand
CCCTTCGTTGCGCGTGATCTCTTTCCAGGTATCGCCGCCATCGGTCGATTTGAAGAGGCCGCATTCCTCGCCGCCGCTTACCAGCGTGTAGGCGTTGCGATGAGCTTCCCAGAAGGCCGCGTAAAGGATGCGCGGGTTGTTGGGGTCCATCGAGAGGTCAATAGCTCCCGTTTTCTCGCTGCGAAACAGGATGCGTTCCCAGTTTTTGCCGCCATCTGCGGTGCGATAGACGCCGCGTTCGGCGTTCGGTCCGTGCGCGTGTCCCAGCGCGGCTACATACACCACGTCGGGATTACGCGGGTGAATGCGCACTTTGGCGATATTGCGCGTATCCGCCAGACCGAGATGCGTCCAACTTTTGCCGCCATCGGTTGAGCGATAGACGCCGTCGCCATGCGAGACGTTACCGCGAATAGTTGTTTCACCCATGCCAACATAGATCACGTTGGGATCAGATTCAGCGACGGCCAGCGCGCCAATCGAGGCGCGTTTGAAAAAGCCGTCGGACACGTTCTCCCACAGAATACCGCCATCGGTCGTTTTCCAGATGCCGCCGCCCGTCGAGCCAAAATAGAAAACCTGCGAATGCGCCGTATCTCCCGCGACAGCCACTACACGCCCGCCACGAAATGGCCCGATACAACGCCACTCAAGCGACTTTAACACCGCCGGGTCAAGCGACTGATGCTGCTGAGACTTGTCGTTAGTACGAGGAGTCTGGTGCTTCACTGAACCATTGTCGTTAATCATAACCAACCTGTCCGTTTCTAAGCATATAGAACGCTGCAAATAGGCGCTTGCGCATTAACCGGAACGAGTACCGGAACCGCGATAACGCTCTCATTAGCAGCATATCAGATACAACAGAGATTTGCCAGCAAAGGCGCATGGCGACTCTATGAAGTGTACAAAAGAAGTGGGGTCTCCCTGGCCTGTCATCCTTCGTCCTGCATGTCATCCTGAGCGCAGCGAAGGATCTCTCGTCGGCAAATACAGATCCTTCGCTGCGCTCAGGATGACACAGATGACGAAGAATGACAGGCATGAGCCGCTACTTATCATAAATCGATTTCAATTGATTTCGGAGATGGTACTTTTGTAGTTATCATTCATTTTAAGTAGACAAATGTATGATTGTCGGGCATAATTGACATAAGATAGCGATTCTGGAAGGTATGCTATGTTACAAGAGCAAATGACGCTTCCTGTTGGAGCGACCGTGCAGGACACGTATGGAGACCGCTACCGCATCAAGGAACTTCTCGGCAAAGGGGGGTTCGGAGCGGTCTACCTGGTCAATGACCGGCATATGCAGGAACATGAGTTTGCGCTGAAAGAGCTGATCGAGCCGAGCGGACACGATCACGAGCGTTTGCTCTTCGAGTGCGAGATTCTCAAGAAGCTCGATCACCCGGCGCTGCCGCGTGTTTATCATGTCTTTGAATATGACAAACTCAAGCGCGTGTACCTGCTCATGGAATATATCAAGGGCAGGAATCTTGAAGATGTACGCGAGGAGCAGCCGGACAGGCGTTTTCCCTGGAAACTGGCCCTGGCTATCATGACTCCTATCGTAGATGCCCTGACGTATTTGCACGAGCAAGAGCCACCTATCGTACATAGAGATATTAAACCCGACAATATTATTGTGCCGATGGATGGCGGCGAGGCTGTGCTGGTCGATTTCGGCACTGCTAAAGAGTTTGTACACGACGGCACAACCACTGTTTTCCGGCATGGCTCCCCCGGCTACGCGCCGATTGAGCAATATAGTCCGGGCAGCAGAACGAATTTACGTACAGATGTCTATGGACTTGGCGCGACGCTCTACACACTATTGACGGGTGTCTTACCCGTTGATGCCATTGCGCGCATCACTGCCCTGGCGGAAAATGGCAAAGACCCCCTTAAACCCGCTAGCGAAATTGTGCCAGATATTCCAAAGTCGGTTAGCAATGCCGTCCAGTGCGCCCTTTCGATTTACAATCAACATCGCTTCTCCAGCGTAGCAGCATTCTGGGAAGCGCTGCACAGCAATTCATTTGAATTGCCGGACCTTACGCGACCAGCCCCCTTACCAGAAACGCCGCTGCCCGCCGTTTTTGAAAATGAGACAGGCAATGGAACTCCTCTTTTGCTGAGCGGGCCCAAACAGCCCCTGCTCAAAAATAAAAAAGTACGCGCGCTTGCGCTTGCTATCTTGATGCTACTGGCTTTAGGACTGGGTTCGCTGGGAATTTTCCTCTCCGCTACTCGCCATACTCCCGCAACTTCTGCACCTCGCTCGACCCAGACGCATACGCCGCAAGCAACGGTATCTCCTTCAGCCACTGTGACACAAACTTCTATTTATCCTCCTCTCGTATCATCCTATGCTGGCACAATCAACGATATAGGCGTAGCCAGCACCACCACGCCGCTGTACTTGACCCAGATTCAGGAAAACCCTGCCAATGGCGACATTACGGGCCAATTTCAGGGACTTGGGCTGTCTGGAACTTTCACCGGAACAGTATCTGCCCGTGGAATTTTGAACTTCACCATGAAAATTGATGTGGGTACGCTGATTTGTACTGGAACCATCAAAGTAGGAGGAGAGTTGCAAGGCTCTTTCAAAGTTGTCGATCCGCAGGGGAATAACCTGGGCGAGTATGGCCCGTGGAGCGCCGATCCCAGAGTTTCCTGAGTGACACTGGCGGCGTTCTATCACCAATGCCCTGTGGCAGCTTCGCTTATTTAGCGAAATGTATGTTACTCAACGATTGTAGCCACGTTACATAACCGGAACCTTGAAATGTATCTACACATCAATCGGGTATGTTTCCCAAAAAGGGGGGACGATTATGATGCGATCAAAACGTGTTCTCATGCGATTGAGCCGTATTTCGCTCGTGCTTGGCGGATTGGCGCTACTCGTTCTGCTGGGTACGCAGGCCACCCGAACTTCGGCTGCCACGCCTGCTTATATCCGCGTGATTCACGCCTCGCCAGCCGTTGGAACAGCGGATGTTTTCGTTGATGGCAATCTGCTGCTCAGTAGCTTCGCGTTTGGCTCTGTTACCGACTATGTTCCCCTGCCCGCAGGCCCGCACAAAGTGCAAATCGCGCTGGTCGGCAAAGGCATCGGCGCGTCGGTTATCACGCAAACGCTGGCTGTTCAACCTGGAACCGTTTACACGGCGGCAGCCATCGGGTCGCAGGCAACTGGCCTCTCCATTGAAGTATTCATCGATAATAATTTTCTGGCTGCCGGGCAAGCCAAAACGCGCATCTATAATCTTTCACCTGATGCCGGGATGTTCAACGTTTCCGCCAATGGGGGCAACATCCTCAATCAGATTGGCTACAAGCAGGCAAGTGATTACATGACGATGGCCGCAGGGTCGTATAATTTCGACCTCGCTGCATTCAGTTCGAATACCAACCTGCCTCTTGCCATGACGCTGGATAAGAACACGATCACCAGCATCTTTGCGGTAGGCATGGCGAATGGCACTCCCAAAATAGAACTGGTTCCTTCGCAGGTGAGTGGAGTCCCAGGCGTGCCTTCTACTGGCAGCGATCCACGCCCGCTCGCGCTTCCTGATAGCGCGCAGTCGCAGGAGCTTACTCCCTGGCTTCTATCAATTCTCGCCTCAGCGCTCATCGGCGCGGGTATTCTCTTCCGTCGCAGGGCGGTGATTGCGGGCTAGAATGGATACATTCGTCGTGCGTTATTCGCGGCACATCTGCGCTGTTCTCATCAGCGCAGCATTGCTTTTTTTGGTCGGATGTGGCTCCATCAGCACTGCTCACGAAGCATCGCTCATAGAGCCTCCCGAACGAGTTGGCGCTAGCATCGCCAACGCACGGCCCGAAACACCCACGCAGACGCCCGCCGATGAGCTACAACCGATTACTTTGAGCGTCCCCTCCGCTGGCATAAACTCTTTTATAGAGCCGCTGGGAACGCTCCCCAATGGCGATATGGCAACTCCTACCCAGAATCCATGGGTAGATTCAGGGTGGTATAACGCCGGACCGCATCCCGGCGAACAGGGCAGCGCCGTCATCGATGGACACCTCGACCGTCCGGGAGGCGCTCCCGCCGTCTTCTGGTACCTGCGCAATGTCCACGCGGGTGATCCAGTCTATGTCACAGAAAAAGATGGCAAGCAACTGCGCTTTCATGTGACGCATATCGCCTACTATACCCCGCAAGACGCGCCGCTCCAGGACATCTTCGGCAACCGATCAGGCATCTACCTCAACCTCATCACCTGCGCGGGCGACTGGATTCCCGACCAGCACCAGACCACGCTGCGTCTGGTTGTCTACACCACGCTGGGTTAGCCTGAAGCGGCCCACCCCCACCGCCGGACGCCCCTTGTGGGCGTCCGGCGGTGGG
>DASTKD010000192.1:0-7589 GCA_035716135.1 Ktedonobacteraceae bacterium | reverse complement strand
AAGCAGACTTACCGCTACGAGAGACGCCACACGAGGACGATGGGCAGAGGACAGCGCATACAACCTGTTTTTCCATGAATGTTTCATAGCTACTTTCTCCTTCCGCAGGGGTCATACATGACAAAAAATTATTGTTTGCATGATAGGTGACGATCAGATGAGAAAGGTGCGATACGCCATCGCTATTGTATGGTTGTGATTGTAGACAACCTATGAGGTAGTTCACGAAAATTTTGTGATGTTCTTCACAAAATGGGAACTGTGCCTGTTTGACATGCTATAGAACAGCGTGCTAGACTGCCTACAGAACTTCTTGTTTGAAGCCTACATCACATCACACGAAAAACGAGAGAGAATATTGGACGGAATTAAACATTATCTATTAGATATGGATGGCGTCATCCTGCGCGGAGCAACGCTCATTCCTGGCGCGGCGGAATTTATACAACGTCTGCGCGACCAGGGCATACCCTTCTTAATTTTCACCAACAACTCGCTTTACACGCCGCGCGATTTGCAGATGCGCCTGTCTTATATGGGGCTGCAAATACCATCTGAGGCCATCTTCACCTCCGCGCTGGCGACTGCGCAATTTCTGCACTCGCAACGTCCGGCAGGCACCGCTTATGCCATCGGCGAGTCCGGTCTGACAACGGCGCTGCATGATATTGGCTACATCCTGACCGACCAGGAGCCGGAATACGTTGTGCTGGGCGAGACCGTCACTTATAGTTTCGAGCTTATTACGCGCGCTATCCGCTTCGTGAGCGCCGGTGCGCGTTTTATTGCCACTAATCCCGATGTGAATGGACCTGGCGAAGGGGGAGTCGTGCCTGGAACCGGGGCTGTAGCCGCTTTGATTAGCGCCGCCACCGGTATCAAACCTTTTTATGTGGGCAAGCCAAACCCGCTCATGATGCGCACCGCCCTGCGCACCCTCAATGCCCATTCTGAGGACTCGGTCATGGTCGGCGACCGCATGGATACCGACATCATCGCCGGACTTGAAAGTGGGCTACGCACCATTCTCGTCCTCACTGGCGTCACCCAACGCGAGCAGGTAGAGCATTTTCCCTATCGTCCCACCTGGATACGTGAATCCATCGCCGACATTGAGATATAGAGATGGGAGTTGATCTCTCTCAATACACAATTGTCCAGACCGCCTGCGTATGAGAGGCCAGCTTCGCGGCGTCAACCTCTTCCGTTGTAGGATCGACGAACAGGGGCAGGATTACCGAGAAAACGCTGCCTTCTCCCGGAGTGCTTTGCACGTCGATGCGTCCGGCGTGCCGCTCTACCAGCTTCTGCGCGATATACAATCCCAGCCCCAACCCTTTCCGCGTGTCTGATTGAGCGTCTACCTCTGCTACGCGATAATATTGATCAAAAATGTGCTTCAAGTCCTCCGGTGGGATACCCACTCCCATATCACGTACCGAGATAATGGCCTCAAAGCCCACCTGCTGCAATGTGACAGTAATCGGGTACCGTTTGGGCGAGTACTTATGCGCGTTGGAGAGCAAATTCAGCAGCACCTGACCAATACGGTCGGCATCCACTTCGGCCTCAATCGGATCGCCCGGCGCTTCAAAGCGCAGAGCGGGGCCGTTTCCCGCCGTATAGTCATCGAGGATGTGGCGGCAAAGTTCAACCAGGTCGCAACGCCGCCGGTGAATAACGAACATGTTCGTTTGCATGAGCGAGGCATCTAAAAGGTCATTCACCAGCACTTGCAGGCGATTTATGGAGCGTTCTATATCTTTCAGCCCCATACACACCACCTCATCCATCTCTTCCCGTTCAGCGCGTCGCTGGAGAAGCTGCGTTCGCCCTTTGAGCGTGGTTATCGGCGTTTTCAGTTCGTGCGCAATCATGCTGAGAAACTTGTCTTTGGACGTGTTGGCTTCCACAAGTTCGCGTGTGCGATTTTCGACGATGCGTTCGAGCGAGAGGGCGTGTAGTTCCAACGCTCGCTGGTGTTCCGCTACCTGGCGACGCAAGCGGCGCGTTTGAATGGCGCGGTTTAACGCCGCGATCAAGTAGTCGCGGTCAATTGGTTTCTGAATGAAATCATACGCGCCGCCTCTCAGCGCCTGCACAGCCAGGTCATGCTCGCCGTGACCCGTAATCAGCAGAGTCGGCGTCTCCGGTCGTAGCTTTTGAATCTTTGCCAGCAACGCCAGGCCATCCATACCGGGCATCTTTATATCGCTCACAATCGCATCATAATCGTTTTCCTCAATCCGCTCGAGCGCGTCCGGGGCTGAGTCCGAAGTATCCACCTGAACGGCGGTCAGGCGGAGCGACAACGCTTCAGGGAGCGCCTCCAGTAAGGCTGTGTCATCATCAACAATCAGGATATATGGTACCTCATGCGTAGTCATACAGGTATGGCTCCTTGCTAGATTGGATGTGTTCGCGGCAGTTGGATCAAGAAGTGAGCGCCCTCACCAGGATGATTTTCGACCGCGATGGTACCCTGATGATCTTTGATAATGCCATAGGTGATAGAAAGGCCCAGGCCCGTTCCCGCCCCAACCTCTTTTGTCGTAAAAAAGGGGTCGAAGATACGCTGCTCAAAGTCAGCAGGAATGCCCGGACCCGTATCGCGCACACGCAATGCAACGCTTTCCGCCTCCACCGTACAGGTGATGGTAATCACTTTACGCTCCGCATTAACGAGCGCATCACGCGCATTAGTCAAAAGATTAATCACGACCTGTTCCAGTTGAATATCGTTGCCGATCACAATCACCTCTTCAGCGGGGAAATGCACCTGCACCTCGATCTGGCGCAGGCGTATTTGTTCTCGCACCAGCGAAATCGCGCGTTCAACCACCTCCCGCATATTCACTGGATCGAAGCTGACGGCGGTAGCGCGGCCAAAGGTGCGCAGGTGCGAGATAATTTCGCTCGCTTTGCGTACCTGCTGCATGGCGCTGTTCAGTTCGTGTAAGATGCGCTGCGGGTCGGTATCCGCCGTTCCCAGTTGTATCAGGTCGATGGCATTACCTACGAATAAGCCGATATTGTTGAGCGGATTGTTGAGTTCATGCGCGATGCCGGTCGTCAATTCGCCCAGCGTGGCTAATTTCCCGGCCTGCACAAGCTGTTCCTGTTTTTCGCGCAACTCCTGTTCGCGGCGCTGCACGGCCTCCGTCGTCTCGCGCAGGTCGCTCATGATGTGGATCATGGCTTTACGGCTATTCTCCAGACGCTGGTTGGAGCGATGCGAATCTTGCAGGATATGCATAAGCGCGCGGCGCGAGTTATGCAGGCGTTCCGTCTGCCCCTCAAGGCGGCTGCGGTCCTGTTCATAGTCGGCCAGGATATGGATCATGGCCTTACGCTGGTCGGCCAGCTTGCGATTGACGGTATTCAGATCGCTCAAGATGTGAATAAAGGCGCGGCGGCGTTCCTCGCTTTTATACAAGCGCAATTCCAGCGCGCGATTCTGCTCGAGCAGCCTTTTATTTTCTCGTAAGGCCGTTTGCAGGTCCATCTCCTCTGCTGCCATATCCTGCGCAGGATATTCTGCCAGATTATTCATCACGCATGACCCCGGCGCGCTTTATCTAACTCACGCTTCAAATTCTCCACCTCTTTTTCCAGCGCGATCATTTTGAGTTCGCGCCCAACCACTACCTCTTCAAACTTTTCCAGGTCGAGAATCTTCTCCTGCAATTCTGATTTCGACTCTTGCAAATCTCGCACGACCTTCTCATAGGCGCGCATATCGCGCAGGATACCAATCGCGCCGATCACCTTGCCATCCGTATCGCGCAACGCTGATGCATTGAGGGTGGTAGGAATAACTTCACCGGAGGCGCTGCGCGGGTTGAGGCGCGCATTGCGGGTGGCACCGCGCTCGATCACTTCACGCAGTGCGGCCAGAAATTCGCGTGTCTCTTCAGGGCTAATAAAGCGGGAAAGCGACTGTTCCAGCACTTCATCGGGGCGGAAACCGAGCAGTCCATAAACGGCATCGTTGGCCTGTATGATCTTGCCCTCCAGGTCGGAAACAAACACCGGGTCGGGCGCGTTCTTAATCAGGTTATCCGAATAGGCCAGCGCCTTATCCAATTCGCGCATATCGCGCAGGATACCAATCGCGCCGATCACCTTGCCATCCGTATCGCGCAGCGCCGAAGCATTGAGGCTGGTTGCAATGACCTCGCCGGAGGCGCTGCGCGGATTGAGGCGCGCATTGCGTGTCACGCCACGTTCGATCACCTCGTGTAAAGCAGCCAGGAACTCACTGGTTTCCTGGCTGCTGATAAAGCGCGAAAGCGACTGCTCCAGCACTTCATCGGGGCGGAAGCCGAGCAGTTCATAGACGGCGTCGTTGGCAGTCAGTATCTTGGCTTCGAGATCGGAGACGAACACCGGGTCGGGCGCGTTCTTAATCAGGCTATCGGCGTAGGCGCGCGCCTTGTCCAGTTCGCGCATATCGCGCAGGATGCCAATCGCGCCGATTACCTTGCCATCCGTGTCACGCAGCGCCGACGCATTCAGAGTTGTGGGAATGACCTCGCCCGACGAACTGCGCGGGTTGAGACGCGCATTGCGCGTGGCCCCGCGCTCGATCACCTCGCGCAAGGCCGCCGTAAACTCGCGCGTCTCTTCGGGGCTGATAAAACGCGAAAGCGACTGTTCCAGCACTTCATCCGTCCGAAAACCGAGCAGTTCATAGACGGCATCATTAGCAGTGAGTATCTTGCCTTCCAGGTCTGAGACGAATACGGGGTCGGGCGCATTCTTGATGATAATATCGGCATCGAGCGAGCTATACGGCTTCGTCATACGTGATGAGGCTGGAGTAAAAACCGTCGCGGTAGAAGTAACGTCTTCTGGCATCAAGCAAAACCTCCTCTGCGAAACGCAAGTAGAAACTCAGGTATTTACTACACGTTTATAAAACCCATTCGGATACAAAAAAGTGTAGCAAAATACGCCTTTCAGCACATAAAAGTGAGAGATAAGTCATGCTGAGCTTATAGTATCTTTGCGTACTTCCTGCCAATCGACCGTCGAATCAAGGTAGTAGTAACCTGTACCTTTTAGAGCCTGATGTAACCTTTTCCATTGCGCCAGCGACCAATACAACGAGATCTCAAAAATAGCAAAGGAACCTGATGCAACGACATGCTCATGCGAGGCTGGATGAACCGGCTATGACGACAATGGCGACGTTGTACCGGCAATACGCGCCTGCTATCCACGCCTACCTGGTTCGACACACACCGAGCGCGGAAGACGCGGAGGACATCCTGGTCGAAGTTTTTCTGGCAGCATTAGAGAGCGAGCAATTTATTGCCCTGCCGGAGAAAGCTCAACTGGTATGGCTGTGGCGCGTGGCCCGCAACAAGATGATTGATGCCTACCGGCGCTCAACACGCCGCCAGAGCGTCACACTTGAGCACGTTGCAGATAGTATCACTGACAATGACAGTATCGACCCTGAATATGTAGCTTTACAGCAGGAAGAGTATCACGACTTGCAAATCCACATCAAAAGTCTGTCCGCGCTGCAACAGGAGGTATTACGGCTGCGCTTCGGCCAGAATATGCGCTGTTCGGAAATTGCTGCTCGCATGGGCAAGCAAGAAGGAGCGATCAAGGCCATGCTTTCGCGCGCCTTAAATCTTCTGAAGAACATCTACAAGGCAGAGAAACAGGGGATACCAAGATGACAGCACACGACGAATTTTTTACATCAGAGAATGTGGATGAGCAGATCGATTTTCTTTCTCACGAACTAAACCAGCAATACGCAAACGATGCGCAGGCGGCGCAGCTTGTCTCTCAATTGCGAGATTTGCACGCGCGCAACCCTCTAGAACAGACGCCTGCTTTAGAGCGGGCCTGGCAGCGCATCGTCGCAAAACATCAATTCACTCAACAAACTTCGCAGGAGAAAGGGCATCTGACTTCTATGCAAGAATATCAAAGAGGCCGACCAGCACGAAATAGTGATCGTGCCTCCTCGCATAAAAAATCTACATTCGCGCGCCAACTCAGCATTCTGGCCGCCGTCGTCTTCATCGGCATACTAGTGGGAAGCACGGCGCTCGTCTTGAATGTGGCGCGACAGAGCAAGAATAATACAACGCATGTGACGCAGGCAAAAAATACGACCCATACAGGCAGCGATGGCAAGCCTCATCCGAAACCACCCCATCCGATTACCGGCGGGGCCTGTACGCTTGATACGACCGTCAAGCATCCGCAGCAAAGCGCAAGCAGCGTGCCGGGCTTATATATCTTTGCCTCGAATCAACAGAGCGACAATCTCCTCTACCGCTATGACACGCACACGAAGCAAGTCATATGGAGCAAGAAGCTATGCAATGCCTTTGAATCGAACGGTACCGTAGAACACAACGGCATCCTCTACCTGGCAGGAACCGTCTGGACGAACGAGACTACTACCGGCTCGGTCTCCTATCTCTACGCGCTGAACGAAACCGATGGTTCGGTCATCTGGGGTACACAATTTCCCGCATCGATCATAACCTTAGCCCCTCCCAAAAATTTGCCCGCGAACGTCCTCGCAGGTATGGGACACCCTTCTCCAATCGATCTTGGCATGATCGAAACTCCCACGATTGCGAATGGCATTGCTTACGTGATGCAGCGCAATGGCATCGTCTATGCCCTGGATGCCGCTAGCGGCGGCCAGCTCTGGACATTTAATACAGGCCGCAATGCCTGGGCAACCACCAGCCAGGGCGGCGGTTCGATACTCGATCCATCTGGCATTCAGGTCGTCGATGGCGTCGCCTACGGCTCGATTGTAGACACCTTCTTCGCGCTCGACGCGAAAAGCGGCCAAAAACTCTGGACGCACAGTTTCCACGACGCGCTGAACATCAACCAGTCGCCGGCGATTGCCAGCCACACGATCTACCTGACCACCTTTGTCCCAGGCTACGGAATTGCCACGAATCCAGATACCTACATCTACGCCTTCGACGCCCGGACAGGCACGCAGAAGTGGGTAACAACGAAGATGCGCGGCTACATCAATGGCCCGGTAGCCTTCAACGGCAAGGCATACATCATGTCCTACGATGGAGTCTGGTACACCCTGAACCCCTCGAACGGCTCTATCGAAGCGCAGAAAACGATCTCAAGCGGCGGTGTAGGTACGCCCATCGCTATCAACGGCGTCCTCTACAACATCACCGATACGACGCTGGCGGTACTCAATCCCGACGGTTCCACCAAATGGTCCGTACCCGTCACCGGCAAATACCCCTTTATCGACGATGTACAAAACGGCGTCATCTACGTCTCCGGTCGAGGTTCCGGCGTCTATGCCTACAGCGCCACCGATGGGTCGCTTACATGGCACTACGGCGGCTATCTCCCACAACCCGACGGCATTCTCATCATGACGATTGTGGCTTGAGTCTGGAAATAAAGTGAAGAAGGGAGCGTAATCTGTGTACGTTGCGCTCCCTGCTTCATCTTGAGTTGTTATTACTCGTTGCTATGATCTACTCTGAATAAAACCAGTAAGTAATTCTTTTTTGTAAGGGATTATCTTAACGGAAGGATATAACCTTTAACTGTTGGCGTTA
>DASTKD010000191.1:0-9864 GCA_035716135.1 Ktedonobacteraceae bacterium | reverse complement strand
TACACGCCTTTTTCAATGTATGCCGTCATCGCGGCGCGCGTCTGTGTAATCAAGAGAGCGGGCAGCTGAAAGGCTCGATCCAGTGCAAATACCACGCCTGGACGTATGCTCTAGATGGCAAGCTGATTGGCGCGCCCAACGTCATGAGCGATGCACAGTTTGACCGCCTGGCCTTCGGCCTTTTGCCCGTAGCTCTGCATATCTGGGAAGGCTTGATCTTTCTCAACCTTTCCGACAACCCGCAGCCTTTTGAAGAACAGTTGAATGATCCCAAAGTTCAACAGTTTGGCGACATCTCGCCCTATGAACGCTATCAAATAGGCAGGCTCAAAGTGGGCAAGTCTATCACATATGAGGTGCAGGCCAACTGGAAGCTCATCATCGAAAATACGCTCGAATGCTATCATTGCGGCCCCATGCATCCCGAATTGTGCGAATTGGTTCCCCTCTATCGCACGGGCAAAGTTTTTGCCGATGAAGATTTTTCCGCCGGGGTCTTGCTGGGCGACAATGTTGAAGCCTTTACCATTACCGGCAAGGCCAGTCGCCCCCCGCTACCCGGCCTCTTGCCGGAGGATACGCGCCGCTACTATGGCCTCTTATTGCTGCCCAACATGTTCATTAACCTGTTGAGCGATCATGTGGTAGTTGATACCTTGCAGCCTCTGGGGCCGGAGCGCACCCTCGTCACTTCCGACTGGCTCTTCGATCCCGACGTAATGGCACGGCCAGACTTTGATCCATCCGATGCCGTCGATCTGCTCGATCTCGTCAACCGGCAGGACTGGGTCGTCTGCGAGTTGACGCAAAAAAGCATGGCCTCGCGCGCCTACCGTAATGGCGGCAACTATGCCCCCGACGAACACCACATTCGTGGCTTCGTCGATTACGTGCTGGAGAAATTAGGGCATTGAGTCGCTTCGATGCCCTCATTGGGATCAGAGAAGTTTTGGCGCGCGAAGATACATCGTAGCCATGTCTTCCCAGGAGGTGCCTATCGCTTTGAGGCGTTCGGTTTCTTTAGCCGCGACATGCAGCTCTTTCGCCCTGATATACATTTGCCCGGCCTCCTCTAACTGGTCGAGTTCTTCCAGCAGGAGGCCGAGATTGAAATAGTAGGTCGCTTCGTCGGGTTCAAGCTGGATCGCCTGCTCGTAACTGCGCCGTGCCTGCTCGTGATGTTGCATCTGTACCAGCAGAATTGCCAGGCTATTGTAAATCCGCGCTGCACCCTCGCCTTGATTGATCTGTAGCGCCTGCGTGTACGCGATAAGCGCCTCTTGATAGCGTTGAGAATCGGTGAGGATGTCGCCCTTGATCTGGTACAGAGCAGGCTCCGTGGAGTCAAGCGCAAGAGCCTGCTCGCACGTCTCCATAGCCTGCTCATAGTACTGTAGCTTCATCAAGGCTTTCACCTTGACTATATACGCTTCTACATGTCCGGCATTAAGCTCAAGCGCGTGCTGGCAGACGAGCAATGCCTCTTCATCCCGATCAAGACGGTTGAGTGCCTCTGCCAGCCAGACATAGGCGATGATATTCCGTGTGTTATGTTGCAAAGCTTGCTTATACGCCGACAAAGCTTCTTCATAATTTTTCTCTCGATAGTAATCGAAGCCGGCATTCATCCATCGCGTAAAAAGCTGAGCAGATGTTTCGGAACTATCTGTCGATGATTGCATATATCTCCCCCATTTGGTAGTCGTCATAACTATACCATCATGCAAGCAATCTTTCAAGCATTGATGTGCCAGGGTTTGTCCAGCTTGCGGGTGATTTGTAGCTCTTTCCCTGGCATTTTTGAGGACGAAAGGCGACCGCAAGGGTCGCCTCTACTAAGACACGAAGTGGCTCTCCAGGCCCGTTCATAGTAGAGGCGACCCTTGCGGTCGCCTTCTGTACCTCCCAGACATCTCTTTTCACCCTGAAGGATAGAGATTCTGTGCCAGGGCTTGTCCCCGCCCTGGTTGTCGAAAGTGGCTCTACCATCAGGAGATGTAATAATTACCGCAATGATCCGAATTGTCGCATATGCTCACGTTCCTTTTCCAGCGCACCATCCGGGAAACCCTGTTCGCCGCCCAGTTTGCGAGCTTCCAGCGTCATACCCGCCGCCTCTTCCATGCTGATAATCAGGAAGGCCGTCATCAGCGGGTCGCGCCCGAACGCCAGCAGGCCGTGATTCGCCAGCAAAACAGCCGGAGCATCTGGATGCTTTGTGACCTGATCGATGATATTTGTGACCGACTCGCGCGAGCCGCGTGGAGCCCAGTCCGCGACCGGAATGTCAACCGTAATGCCGAAGCGTAGCAACGCTTCATAGGCGCAGGGCAGTGACTGGTGCGCCAGCGCGAAGCTGGTGACATGCGGCGAATGCGTGTGCATGACGCTGTTGGCTTCCGCCCGCGCGCGGTAAACGCTCGAATGCATCCCGATAATTTCGCGTGTTGTGGGATCAAGCGTTCCCGAAATAACCTCGCCATCAAAGGTCACGATTGGAATGTCTGCGCCTGATAGCGAGGTGTGTAGCCCCGTCGATGTCAGCAGCATCTGCTCCGTGCCGGGCAGGCGCGCGCTCATATTGCCATGCTTGCTATGCGACATTACCCCCGCCTGCAATAGCCTCTGCACCGCCTCGACCAGTTGTTCTCGCAATGCCGTCGTAGAATCCTGTGCCATATGTCTCTCTTTCTGCGGCTATTCGGCGGTCCAGCCGCAATCGATGCTCTGCGCGCTGCCAGTAATACCACCGGCGGCCTCGCTACATAAATACGTCACCAGTTGCGCCACTTCGCGCGGCTCCAGCAGCCGGTGAATCGCGCCATTCGCCACCATGACCTTCTCAACCACTTCATTTTCGGGAATGCCATGTATGCGCGCCTGGTCAGCAATCTGTTTCTCAACCAGAGGCGTGCGCACATACGAGGGGCAAATAGCGTTGCACGTCACATTATACGCGCCCGCTTCCAACGCCGTCGTGCGCGTCAGACCGACTAGCCCATGTTTCGCCGCCACATAAGCGGATTTGAACGGCGATGCAATCAATCCATGTATCGAGGCGATATTGATGATACGTCCCCATTTGCGCTCGTACATGTTCGGCAGCACCGCTTTGGTGAGCAGAAACGGCGCGGTCAGCATCATATCGATAATCAACCGCCACTTCGCTTCGGGAAATTCGTGAATTGGCGCGACATGCTGTATCCCCGCGTTATTCACCAGAATGTCAATTTTGCCCTCGGCGGCCAGCGTATCCGCCACCAGCCGCGCAATATCGCCCGCGCTAGTCATATCGGCCAACTCAAAACGCGCGCCAACCAGTTCGGACGCGGCGGCCTGCCCTCTCTCGCGGTCAATATCAGCCAGCGTCACTTTCACGCCATGCCCGGCGAAATCTCGCGCAATCGCCAGTCCAATACCCGACGCCGCCCCGGTCACAAGCGCAACCTTGCCTGCCAGTTCTTGCATAGCACACCTCCTGATGTAATTTATACAACATTCTGCTCCTTGCCTTCACCCATGACGCCCATAAGGGGCGTCACTACATGCCACGATGCCCCCTCTACCGCCCCACCTCGCCTGGCGAGAGACGCGGTTGGGGGGAGGAGCGGCGGTTTGCAGGCATGTAGGGATGCCCCTTGTGGGCAGCAGGCCAGGGCCTGCTGCTGCTATTGCTCCTGTCGCCGTATGATGTCACCCGCAAAGTTAGCGCGGTCATTGTCATGAGGAAACGACCTTGCCGGTACTTTCGCCCCTAAAAAGGCGCACAGAGGCTCCCAGCCTTCTTTCACATTATAGACCAGCAGCTTTTCTGGCGGAACGTGTCGCTTGACTTCCTCAATATGCTTGAGAAAAACAGCGATGGCATAATCTTTATCTTCAAACCGGCCATCAAACGTCCTTTGCCAGATGAGCGTATCGACCATGTTTCTATGCATAGAACGAGTGGGGTCAGTATTCAGATGCGAAACGCGATAAATAGTATTGGCGACACTCTCGTACCACTTTTCGGGGTCCCGTACCGAAAGCAGCACTTTTGCATCAGGATAGACCTGCATGAGTTCTTTATAATAAGCGCAGGCCGGCCAGTCAACCGTCGCCTGGTAGCCCTCAAAAACCGTATGCCAGTCAACGGGCTTGCCATCGACGATAGCAGCCCATTGTTCATTAGCCACTGGTCTCTCAAAGAGTTCCGTCATATGGTAACAACGATCAAACCCCAGCGCTTCAAGCGCGTGCTTCAACGATAGCGTCCCTGTCCGTCCAAAGCCAGCCCCGATCACTTCCAATCCGCTTTCCTTATGTGTCACTTCCGGTTGTTCAGCCATGCGTGGCTCCTTTCGTGATCTGTATACAAATCAAGCTCTACATCTGGATATGTACAGGATACCTGAACGCAACCATAGTTACAAGGTCAGGCCAGAAAATCCCTGTGACGGGTACGCACATAGGCAATAAACGCCAGCGTTTCCCTCATCCGCGTCACGCGCGAGCGATACAACGACGGCTTCTTGATGTGCTGGCGGATGCGCCATGCCTCGTCTATAAGAGCCTGCCAGCGCGTGGGAAGACGCTCGCGCCAGCGTATGAGCGATTCCGACTTCGAAATAATCTCCCCCTCCTCAATCGTCGTAAGGATGCGGCACAGATTGCTGACGGCAAACTCGACTGCCCCACCATGCAAGTATGTATAAGGGCGTTTAGTCTTGCGCACAAAATAGACATTGAGATTAAAGCGCATTGCAGACAGTACATCATCCCACGTCACATCCAGTGGCAGCGCGTCACACTCAGGCCCGGACAGGCGAATACCCTTATTTTGAATGATCCACCATGTGACCGCGTTCAAACCGCCCCGCGCATCCGGCGAAAACTTCCCATCATGCGCGGCAGGATAGGAAACCACCGCTTTGCCAGGATGCACAACCCCCAGATAGCGCAATGGCACATACAACGCTTCGAGCCGCCTGCCCAGAGGATACTCTTCATTGAGTCGCGCATGTAATGCTTTAAGCCGTTTAAGTTCGACAGATGCCCACTCCCCCTGCGTCAAAGCAACAATATCAATGTCGCTCTCCCACTCCTCAAAAGCCCCCAGCGCAATAGAGCCATAAATGTAGATACCGTAAAAGTGATCGCTGAAAGGTGCGAGAGCGTGGAGGTACGCATCGAGAAGCGGCTGGATAAGCGAGGGAATGGGTGCTACCATTATTTAAGAATCCTCCCAGGGAAATAGCTTATCACATGCAGTTGAGAAAGCATAAAGTGAACCTTAATCCTGGCTTTTTGCACTCCACATACAACGTGTGACATGATAATGAGGGCAATCACTAACTCTATGGAAGAGGCTATACAATCGAAAGGAAACACAACACATGTGTTACGATGACAACGCGATTCCGCCGTCGCCGCCGGGCGATACTGGCGCGGCCAGGGGAGAAGAACTCGTTTTGATGGCTGAGGACGGCAACCGCTTTTACGCCTACCTCGCCTGGCCTGAGCATCCGGGCAATGCACAAATTCTCATCTATCCCGACGTGCGCGGGCTGCACAACTTCTACAAAGAACTCGCCATGCGCTTCGCCGAAGTGGGCATCACTGCCCTGGCAATCGACTATTTCGGGCGCACCGCCGGCCTCAGCGCGCGTGATAACTCATTCGATTACATGCCTCATGTGCGCGAAATGACGCTGGACGGTTTCTTTGCCGACGTGAGAGCCGCGCTTGCCTATCTGCGCGAGGGCGACGGAGCGCAGCGCGCCACCTTCGTCACGGGCTTTTGCATGGGCGGCAGCCTGACTTATATTTCTGGCACCCAGGATTTCGGCCTCGCCGGAGTAATTGGCTTCTACGGCGGCCTGAGCAGACAAATGGCGGGCGCGGCCAAACCGGTCGTAGACATTGGCGCGGACGAAAAATATCCTCTGCTCGGCCTCTTCGGCGGCGCTGACCAGGGCATTCCGGTAGAGCAGGTGCATCGATTCGAGGAGGGCGTGAAGCAGTCCGGTGTTGAGTATAAGATCATCGTCTATCCCGGCGCGCCCCACAGCTTCTTTGATCGCCGCTTTGAGGATCACGCCGACGCCTCCGCCGACGCCTGGAAACAGATGCTGGGTTTTATCTCCGCCCACACACCACAGGCATAGAATTCCCAGGGCGACCGCGTGATCCCCAGGGCGACCCTTGCGGTCGCCCTGGCGTCTCCCCCACGTTGCGGTCGCCCTGGGAATTTCGCGGCAAATCCCTTCTATGCTATATCGTTGACAAATAGCGCGGCCTATATCGTCGCCAAATAGCGCGGCGCGTGGCGCGCTCGTGTTGCCTGTTCAAAGGCATAAGCCAGCTTGATGAGCGTTGGTTCGCTATAAGCGCGTCCCATAAAGGTGATGCCGATGGGCAGTTCAAAGGTATAGCCTGCCGGTACAGTGATGGCCGGGTAGCCCGCCAGGGCCGCTGGTTGCGCGCAACCACCGCTATGATGATCGCCATTGATGTGATCGATGCACCAGGATGGCCCCGTTGTGGGCATCACCAGCGCGTCCAACTTATGCTCATTCATCACCGCGTCGATACCCTCCTCGCGTGCCAGTCGCCGGTTTTCAGCCAGCGCGTCCAGGTAGGTTTGATCTTCGAGTGAAGAAGTCTCCTGCGCTTTGACCATGAGATCATGCCCGAAATAAGGTAATTCCTGCTCAGCATGAGCATTATTGAATGCAATAACGTCCGCCAGCGAATGCACTGGCGACTCGACCAGCCCGGCCAGATAAGCATTCAAGTCGGCCTTAAATTCGTAGAGCAATACCGTCATCTCCGACTCTGAACTTCTCATCTGCTTCGCGCTGGCAATATTGGCGTTGTCGATGATTTCGGCTCCCAGTTCGCGCATCCGCTCGATAGCCGCGTTGACCACCGCGTCAGTTTTCTCGCTATAACCGAAATAGTGTTCGCGCGCAACGCCAATACGCGCCCCGCGCAGCCCGTTAGCGTCCAGGAACTTCGTATAGTCAGTATGATACAGGCCCTTGCTGGCTGCTGTGGCCGCGTCATGCTCGTCAATGCCCGTGATGGCTCCCAGTATGATCGCGGCATCGGCCACCGTGCGCGTCATTGGCCCGACCGTATCCTGACTGTGCGCAATAGGTACGACCCCCGCGCGACTGGTTAGACCCAGGGTAGGCTTGATGCCCACCAGCGCGTTAATGGCGGAGGGGCAAAGAATCGAGCCATCCGTCTCCGTTCCCAGCGAAGCCGCCGCCAGGTTCGCGGCGATGGCCGCGCCGGAGCCTGAACTGGAGCCGCAGGGCGAGCGATCCAGCACATACGGATTGCGCGTCTGCCCGCCGCGCCCGCTCCAGCCGCTTGAAGAGGCATCCCCGCGAAAATTCGCCCACTCGCTCAGATTCGTTTTGCCCAGGATGACCGCGCCCGCTTCCCGCAATTTACGCGCCACAAACGCATCGCGCGGCACCTTCGATCCTACCAGAGCCAGCGACCCGGCCGTCGTTTGCATCCGATCATCAGTAGCGATATTGTCTTTGATAAGTACAGGAATGCCGTGCAGCGGCCCTCGCGCCCCGCTCTCAGCCCGTTCGCGGTCAAGCGCGCGCGCGATCTCAAGACATTCAGGATTGACTTCAATGACCGATTTCAGCGTTGGTCCGCTCCGGTCAATCGTCTCGATGCGCTCAAGATACAGCTCGACCAGCCGTACAGCCGTGACCTGCCCGCTACTCATCGCCTCCTGTAATTGAGCAATTGTAGCTTCTTCAACTTGCGAAAATACCTCCCCATGTGTCTCGTTCATAACAAACAACCCTCCAAATACGTTAATTAGTGCGGATGAGCATAGTATAGCATAGCTGCTTCACTCACGCCCCTGGATGAATTTTTGACGAACGCGGTAATAATCGATCATCGGTTGTCATCCTGAGCGCAGCGAAGGATCTGCGCGATGCCGACGAGAGATCCTTCGCTGCGCTCAGGATGACAGGGTCGATAGTGGTCGCCTTTTATGCTTTACGACAGACATACACAAACCATGATACGCTAAAAGGTTACACTTGCGCTTGCTCCCTTGAGACGGCTATACTGGTATATAGTCGAGCATTGACATGTCGCAAACATTCTCATAATAAAGGTATCGAGCCGACTGGAATATTTGCGTAGTAGGGTAGGGGCGCGGGCTTGTCCCCGCCCTGGTGTCCTAAGAAGGAGAGCGAACGATGGCGTTCTGGTGGCAAAAGACAGTCGCAGTGGCAGCAGGCGTAGCCGGGCTGGCTGGCGGCGCATATTATTACATGATGCGCCGCCCTCTACCGACGTATAAAGGCGAGGTAAAGTTACAGGGGCTGTACGAAGCGGTCGAAATCATTACCGATCGCTACGGTGTGCCGCATATTTACGCGCACAACGAGGACGACCTGTACTATGCGCAAGGGTATGCTCATGCCCAGGAGCGCCTGTGGCAGATGGAACTCAACCGCCGCATCGGTTCGGGCAGGCTCTCAGAGGTTTTCGGCGAACTTGCGCTGGAAGCTGACCGTTTCGCGCGTCGTCTGGGAATGCATCGTTCCGCCGCCGCCGCTCTCGACCAATTGCCCACGCACAGCCGCCGCATCCTCGACGCCTATGCGCGTGGCGTCAACGCCTACATCGAGCAGCACCAGCACAACCTACCCATCGAATTTACCATCTTGCGTTACAAACCCGGCCCCTGGCTCATCACCGACACCATCCTGTGGTCCAAGATGATGGGCTGGAACCTGGGCGGCAACTGGGAAACGGAAATCGTGCGCGCGCGCCTCGTTGCCAAACTTGGACCGGAACGCGCCGCCACGCTGGAGGCGGGCTACGACCCTCAGCATCCCTTGATTGTGCCGCCGGGCGTGGCATACCAGGGCGTCAACCTCGGCCTGGTGGAGCAATACCAGCAGCTCAAAATGTTAAGCGGCTTTGGCCTGTTGAGCGGCAGCAACAACTGGACCGTTGATGGCACCATGACCACTACTGGTCTGCCCATCCTCTGCAACGACCCGCACCTGGGACAGGTCGCCCCCTCCATCTGGTACGAGTGCCACCTGGTGGCGGGAGACATCGACGTGGTCGGAGCCAGCTTTCCAGGCGCGCCGGGCATCGTCATCGGTCACAACCAGCACATCGCGTGGGGACTCACCAACGCCATCTCCGATATCGAAGACCTCTATATCGAAAAGTTTCATCCAGAACATCCTGACCAGTACGAATACATGGGCAAATGGGAAAAAGCGCAGGTCATTCGTGAAGAGATTCGCGTCAAGGGTTCAAAGACGCCCGTCGTCGAAGAGGTGCGCGTGACCCGTCATGGCCCCATCCTGACCACCTTCAATCCATCAACGCAGGATACCGCGAGCAACAACGGACACCAGGCGCAGGGACTCCTGTTGGCTCTACACTGGACCGGTCAGGAAAAGCATAACATCGTTTCCGCCGTGCATCAGATGAACCGCGCCACCAACTGGGAAGAGTTCCGCCAGGGGCTGCGCGACTGGGACCTGCCGCCGCAAAACGTCGTCTATGCCGATGTCGATGGCAATATTGGCTACGTCATGGCCGGCGCTATCCCCATCCGCGCCAAAGGTCAGGGACTGCTCCCCATGCCTGGCTGGACAGGTGAGTACGAATGGACAGGCTACATTCCTTTTGAGGAATTGCCGCAAACTTACAATCCAGAGCAGCATTTCATCGTCACTGCTAACAACCGCGTCGTCGATGATAGCTACCCCTACTACATCACCAACGAATGGCTGAGCGGCTACCGCGCCCGGCGCATCCGTGACCTGCTGAGGAGCAAGCAAAAGCTCTCGCTCTCCGATATGGCAACCATCC